>NQJH01000393.1 GCA_002256685.1 Methylococcaceae bacterium NSP1-2
TGTTTATTTTGGATTTTTAACAATAACGTGGCCGGCAAAAGTATGTAATGATGCTACAAAGCCAAGATTTGCTTAACTTGGTGCGTTGATATTTTTGGATGAATCCAAATCGGAATTTTGTTTCTGTCGGGTTTGGGTTTGAATCATTTATGAGTTTGAGTTTTAGAGGGCTTTATGAAGACTAAACAATATATAGTATTTGGTTTATTTGCAGTATTACTCGGCTTAATGTCGCTTACTGAAGTAATTGCAGGTGAATTGTTGCCACCGCAACAAGTTATACAAAGTGTTTCATCACAAATACAGGAAAGACTGCGGGATAAATCGTTTACTCAGAATTTTGCACAGGTTACAGAGTTCGTTAATGGTGTTATTGATCCGCATGCAGATTTCGACAGAATTTCAGTGTTAGTTCTGGGAAAACTCTGGAAGACAGCAACTAATGAGGAGCAGGAACGTTTTAAGCATGAATTTCAGAAACTGCTGGTAAGAACGTATTCTAGAGCGTTTGTTGAGTTTAACAACTGGTCAATACGTTATCTCCCTCTTGCAATGGAAAGTGGCGCTACAAAAATTCTTGTAAAAACAGAAGTGACGCAGCCTAGTAAACAGAATGTTGAAGTGAGTTACCGGATGCTGCTAAGTAAAGGGAACTGGAAAGTTTACGATATTATGATTGATGGAGTAAGCCTGGTCACCAATTACCGCTCAACCTTTAGCGAGCAAATTAAAACTAAAGGTTCATTAAGTGCGGTTATTGATGATCTGGCTAAACGCAATGTTGAAGCGCTTGCACCCAAAAAATCCTAATGACAGTGGTGGGAACTTACCAATACTTATTCAACTAGCGAATGTGATGTAAATAACTTGGCCAACTGACGTTTCACTCAGGCAGGAAATCTTCAGAGCAGGAGCGCCGCCACCGGCATGACTAAACTAAACGCGCCGAGAGCGACGCTTCTACAGTATGTTCTTTGCCTGGTCTTTAGTTTAATGGCTGTCGATTTAAAATCTTAAAATCGTCCATTTTAGGTTTAATCACGAAGAAACTTGTCCATGTTATTTTGTACACATTACCAAGCTCAAAAAATTTGACTTATGGGATTGAATTTTCTATTGTTTACAGAACAACTGTCATCGACAGGCGGGCAACATGAAACCAGAATACACAGCTGAGTTTCGTTTCTATGAGGAACTGAACGATTTTCTTCCACCGGAGCAACGCAAACGAACGATGCACTATCGTTTCAGCGGCCATCCGGGAATCAAAGACCCCATAGAAGTTTTCGGTATACCTCACACCGAGGTAGAACTGATCGTCGTCAACGGTCAGTCGGTAGGATTCGGCTATCAACTACAGGCCGGCGACCGAGTCGCTGTCTATCCGGTTTTTGAAAGCCTGGACATCAGCCCCTTGCTCAGACTGCGCGAAAAACCCTTGCGCAATCCCCGTTTCATCATGGATGTGAATCTGGGCAAGCTCGCCAAACATATGCGTTTGTTGGGTTTCGACAGCCTCTATCGCAACGACTATCAGGATGCTGAGGTGGTGAATATTGCGGTGAACGAGCAGCGCATTGTACTGACTCGCGACCGCCGCCTCTTGTATATCAAAAATATCAGCCATGGCTACTGGGTGCGTGCGGTCGTGGTCAAAAGCCAGGTCGATGAAGTGCTGTCATCAGTCGCCAAGACTGATATCCTGGACCGTCTCAAACCCAGGACCCGGCTCTACTACGAGGTTTTCTATCAATGCACCGATTGCCAGCGAATCTACTGGGAGGGCTCGCACATGGAGGACATGCGGCAACGCTACGCTGGTTTTCTAACGCCCCAGAATGGAGGTCGAGACGTTTCCGGCCATTCCCTCACCAGCGACTCATAACGAATACACGTCTGAGTCTATCACTGCCAGTATTCGCGCTTGCGATGGTTGTTGCCTACTTGCCGCCCTAAAGCCAACCCCCAAACTTACCATCGGTTTCCCAACGTACGTTCCATCCTTGAAATACCCAGCTTCTTCAACGTAGTCGCCAATTTACCTTTTCTCCTGATAGCTATTCAGGGGGTGGCTCCCCAAAATCAAAATATTCCTTAGAGGGCAATAGAGGAAACTCGATTGAGCGGCATCGATTATTTTGACCTTACGCCCTACCGATTGATCATCGCAGGATGGTTTCGCGATGGTAGGCCGTCAATGAATACCATGTCACCATCAAATATAAACGCAAGAAACTCGCCTGGAAAATTCATACCCGATTTTGAGTGTGTTTGCTCAGTCTACGTCGGATTGTTAGCACGAAATCACCTTACATTTTTATAACAAACAGTATTAACGACTATTCATTGGTTTCATCCGCAAGCTTTTCACCCCCTTCGCTGCGCGCTGCGATTACAGCTTCACGCAACCGCACTAAAACGGCTTCAAGGGTCGATATGTCTTCTGGGGAATAATTATTAAATAACTGATTAATAAACTGCAGATGTTCGGGAAAAGTGCGTTCAAATAAGGCATTGCCCGCCTCAGTCAAGCGAATAATCTGACTGCGTCCATCCGTTTCCGAGGCAAGCCGTTGAACGAGTCCTTTATCCTCCAAGCG
>NQJH01000394.1 GCA_002256685.1 Methylococcaceae bacterium NSP1-2
CGGGTGAAGTTGTGGAACTGCCCATACCGCGCGTTATCACTTCCGAAGAATTACCTAAAGGCGCGAATACAGGTAATGTCGTGCATGATTTATTGGAAAATCATAGCTTTAGCGATTTAGCTCAGCGCAAAGATATTAGCGTGTTACGCGATAAAGCCTGTCAGCGTTACAGTTTAAAACTCGACCGACCTGAACTGCTCGATGAATTACTGGAAAGCGTGGTAAAAACGCCGCTATCTGATACCGATATGAATTTTTGCTTAATGAATTTGTCGCCGTCGCAGTGCTTAAAAGAAATGCCCTTTTATTTAGCGATGCAGGAAATGAATGCTCAGCACATCAATAAAATTTTGCAAACTACGCCCGCTTATCAAGCCTTAAGCAGTAAAACGATGTGCGGTTATTTGACCGGATTTATTGATCTGATTTGTGAATACCAAGGGCGTTATTATGTGATGGATTACAAAACGAATACTTTGCTTGATTACAACGAAGCGAGTTTAACGTTGGCGATGCGTGAACATAATTATGGTCTGCAATATTGGCTTTATACCCTCGTGTTACACCGTTATTTACAAAATCGTCTACCTAATTATGACTATGAAACCCATTTTGGCGGGGTGCGCTATTTATTCGTGCGCGGTATGTTGCCCGATGTGCCGATGAGTGGCGTGTATCAAGACAAACCTGATTGTCAGCGCATTAATCAGTTGGCTGTGTTGTTTGGACTATAAAAATATTTTCATACTAAAATTTTTTTCTGAATGACTATAGTTCTTTAATACAAGGTTTTACACTTCCTTCTTAATGTAGTTATGTCGTTTATAGTGACAGTACATTACGTTAATCCTTATCACTTAAGTACACTAGTATTGGCATTATGTTAGTGCCATTAACATATTTTGGTGCAGTAGTAACTATGTCTGATTTTGATCCACTCGATGATAATGGCGATGAACTAGCGGTTAAAGACGCTAAACCACAGCTCCAAAAACCGCCCTTATACAAAGTTATTTTGTTAAACGATGATTTTACGCCTATGGATTTTGTGATTGAAATTTTAATGGGTTTTTTTGCCATGCCTGAGGACAAAGCGACACAGGTCATGCTACAAATACACACGCAAGGAGTAGGGGTATGCGGTACATATACTAAAGATGTCGCAGAAACTAAAGTAGTTATAGTCAATGAATATTCGCGAGAGCATCAGCATCCCTTGTTGTGCGCGATGGAAGAAGTATAGAGTGGAGCATTTATGTTAAGTAAAGAACTTGAAGTAACCTTAAACACCGCCTTTAAAAATGCGCGCGATAAACGTCACGAATTTATCACGGTAGAGCATTTGTTACTGGCATTGCTAGATAATGCCGCTGCTGAAACGATTATGAAGGCGTGTGCTTGCAATATTAAAATGCTACGCGGACAGTTGACGCAATTTATTGACGAGACTATTTCATACATTCCTGAAGGTGTACAGCGTGAAACGCAGCCGACCTTAGGCTTTCAGCGCGTGTTGCAACGTGCCGTATTTCATGTGCAGGCATCAGACAAAAAAGAAGTCACGGGCGCGAGTTTATTTGTCGCGCTGTTCAGTGAGCAGGACTCTCATGCTGTCTACTTACTTAACAAACAAGATATAACACGGCTCGATGTAGTCAACTTCTTAGCGCATGGCACAACAAAAAACGAACAAGACTCTGAAGCGGATGAACGTAGCGCGGAATCTAATCATAGCGATTCCGAAAGTACCGGTAGTGCCTTAGAAAAATACACCACTAATCTAAATGAAGAAGCGCGGCAAGGTCGCATTGACCCGTTAATTGGTCGGGATTTGGAAATTGAGCGCACGATTCAAACCTTATGCCGCCGCCGTAAAAATAATCCGTTATTAGTCGGTGAAGCAGGGGTGGGTAAAACGGCGATTGCTGAAGGTTTAGCAAAAAGAATCGTGGAAGGGGAAGTACCCGAAGTCCTGAAAAATAGCGTGATTTACTCACTCGATTTAGGCGCGTTAGTGGCGGGGACTAAATACCGTGGCGATTTTGAAAAACGTCTAAAAGCCTTGGTCACCAACCTGAAAAAAGAACCTGATTCGATTTTATTCATAGACGAAATTCATACCATCATTGGTGCAGGTTCAGCGTCGGGCGGCGTGATGGATGCCTCCAATCTCATCAAACCCGTGCTAGCATCAGGGCAGTTACGCTGCATAGGCTCAACCACTTATCAAGAATATCGCGGTATTTTTGAAAAAGATCACGCGCTAGCTCGCCGCTTTCAAAAAGTGGATGTCCTTGAACCGTCAGTTGAAGAAACTATTTTGATTTTAAAAGGCTTAAAAACGCGTTTTGAACAACATCATGATGTTAAATATTCACCCGAAGCCTTACGTTTAGCCGCCGAACTATCTGATCGTTAGAAGCTTTGCGTAAACAGCTTATTGATGCCACTGACATAGAAGAAATTGTTTCTAAAATAGCGAGAGTGCCTGCTAAATCGGTGTCTTCTAACGACATTGATAAACTAAGCAACTTAGAGAAAAATCTAAAAATGCTGGTGTTTGGTCAAGATGAAGCGATTTCAGCGTTAGCCTCCGCGATTAAATTATCACGCGCTGGACTTCGTGAATCACAAAAAACCATTGGTTCATTTATTTTTGCAGGACCAACGGGCGTGGGTAAAACTGAAGTGACACGTCAGTTAGCGAAAGTATTAGGCGTGGAATTGATTCGTTTTGATATGTCCGAATACATGGAACGCCATACGGTTTCAAGACTCATCGGCGCACCTCCAGGTTATGTCGGATTCGATCAAGGCGGCTTATTAACCGAACAAGTCACTAAACATCCACACGCAGTGTTATTGCTAGATGAACTGGAAAAAGCCCATCCCGATGTTTTTAACCTGCTACTGCAAGTCATGGATCATGGCTCTTTAACGGATAATAATGGACGCAAAGCCGATTTTCGTAACATTATTTTGGTAATGACGACTAATGCAGGTGCAGAAGAAGGCAGTCGCGCTTCCATTGGCTTTACTTCCCAAGATCATGCTACCGACAGCTTAAAAGTCATTGAAAAAGGTTTTTCACCTGAATTTCGTAACCGTTTAGATGCCATTATTCAATTCAAACCTCTCGATATTTCTATCGTTGGGCATGTGGTTGATAAATTTATTTTTGAATTGGAAGCCTTAT
>NQJH01000177.1:0-9175 GCA_002256685.1 Methylococcaceae bacterium NSP1-2
GCGAACCCTTAGAAAAACCCACCGATACAGGCGTGGAATGCCCGCAATGTAAAAACGGCACCATTCTCAAACGCAAATCACGCAACGGTAAAATATTTTATTCCTGCGTTAATTACCCCAAGTGTGAGTATGCGTTATGGAATATGCCCATAGTCGAAAGCTGCCCCGAATGCCAATGGCCGATTTTAACCATCAAAGAAACCAAACGCCGTGGTGTGGAAAAAGTCTGCCCACAAAAAGACTGTAAATATGCCACGCCTTATGAAGGTGATGCGATGGATGCTCAGGCAGATTGATAATACTGCAATCGTAGCTTGGGTTAGGCGATAGCCATAACCCAACACAATGCGATGAATTTGTCGGGTTACGCTACGCTAACCCGACAAACTTTTAAAACACACTCTAAGGGTTATTTTATGCCAAAATTTCTTCACGTTGGGTGTGGACAAAAACGTAAAGTCCAAACAACACAAGGTTTCAACACTCCCGAATGGACAGAAATTCGTTTCGACATCGATGAAGGGGTTGTCCCAGATGTGGTAGGTACAATGACTGATATGAGCGCGATTGCTGATGGTTCAGTCGATGCTATTTTTTCCAGCCACAACATTGAGCATCTGTATCCCCATGAGGTCACTGTCGCATTAAAAGAGTTTTTGCGCGTTCTAACACCCGCTGGTTTAGCGGTGATTACTTGCCCTGATTTGCAATCAGTGTGTGCATTGATAGCTGATAACAAATTGACTCAACCTGCTTATCAATCACCTGCGGGAGCAATTACCCCGCTTGATATTTTGTACGGTCATCGTGCTTCCATGCAGCAAGGTAATTTATATATGGCACACCGCTGTGGTTTCACACGAGATGTGTTAAGTGCCACCTTAAGACAAGCTGGATTTATCTCAGTGGGTGCATTAGCCAGACCACAATATTTTGATTTGTGGGCATTTGCTAGCAAGGAAACGCTAACTCAAGAACAACTCACAGACATTGCAAGAACACATGGGTTAGCTTAAAAAGTAACGCAACAAGTAGTTCGTGGGTTGGGGTGTGAATCACAACTCGCTACCAATTCGATAATACAAACTCTAGCCAATAGCCCGCATAGAGCTTGCGGAATGCGGGGTTTTTCTAACTCGACCTACGAATATTCCATAGTTCCCAAAACTTTAATAAGAGGACGGCAATGCTCAAGCTCAATCAATTTGTGTTTTTACTGGTCATCGGATTAGCTTGGCAAAACGTTTATGCGGAGGATGACATAATTTCTGCTTTGCAGAAAACCCAAGACTGTCTTAGAAATCAAACGTGTGAAGCCGCGAAAAGTAACGCAGGACAAGCAGCCGATCAGAAAGCCTTGGCAGCCGTTGGTGGCAATACCAGTAACGAGCAAGAGCTATATAACATCTCTGCTGACATCATGCCTATGCTGATACAACAAACAGGTGGAGACTCAGAAAAAATGCAAGCACTCCTGTTGAAAGCACAAACCGACCCTCAGGGATTTTTGAATTCATTACCACCAGACATACAAACAAAAATTAAAAATCTAGCGAATGCAGTAGAAAAAAAATAAAACTCTTTTTGCATAACGCTGGCGCGTCAACAGCCGCATTCCCACCGTGCTACGTCACTGCAAAATCATGCACTTTAGCTATTTTCACGGCAATAGCTAACGCTCTTGGATGCCTGTTATTGCTTAACTTTATGGTAGTGATTCAACGCCTGCAATAATTCATCACAATGGTTGGCAACTTTTATCTTACGCCACTGTTTAATCAGTACGCCTTCTGGATTAATCAAAAAGCTACTGCGTTCAATACTACGCACTTCCTTACCGTACATAGGCTTTACTTTTATCACATCAAAAAGATGACATAGTTTTTCATCTTGATCTGCCAGTAAATCAAAAGGCAAGGCGTGGTTGGCTTTAAAGCGGTCATGGCTACGCACACTATCACGCGATACGCCAAGAATAACCGTATTTAACGTAGCAAATTTTTTGTTAGTATCCCGAAAATCTTGCGCTTGTTGTGTGCAACCTGCTGTGTTATCTCTGGGGTAAAAATAAATAACAACAAATTGTCCTAAATAATTCGACAATTTAATGGTTTTATCGCCTGTCGCGCGGGCTTCAAAATCAGGGACAGGTTGATTGAGGGTAACTTGAGTCATGAATAATCCTAACGTTTTACGGGTTCGAGAATAGCGTCTATGTTTAATTGATCGCAAAAGTCCATAAACTCTTCGCGGAGTGTTAATAAAGACACCGATGCGGGTATTAATACAATAAACTTGCTGGAAAATACGGCGGTTTGTAGATAGGGTGCTTGATAGGAGCTACCGGTGACTTCTTCAATCTCTATTTCATGATCAAGCAAAAACGTAGCGATAGATTCTATAATGTTCTCATTATCTAAGGAAATGGTTTCCAATGAGTAAGGTAGGCATTCTTTCACTTTCTCTTTTGACTCAGTACGCAGCGTCTGAACTTTTATTTCCAGACGTTTTTGTATCAGGTCTAAGATGCCTTCAAATTTGGCAATTTGATTCCAGTTACCTTGAATCAACAGGTAGGCAGCGGTAGATTGACCAATACAGGATGATCTTATTTCTAAAATATGACACTTACAGTCGCGTATAGCAGGGAGTATTTCTGCCATAAAGCGACTCTGATGAGAACCCAAAACGGTGACGGCTAGTTGCATAGTATTTTTTAATTTCTTTTGGAGATTATTGGTAAATGAGCGAAACTTTACCAACATTAAGTTTTATTGGTATTAGAATATAGAATAAAGCATTTTTCGAGTCACCACCCATGAAAATGACATTTATGCTTAAATTTACTCCTTAATCCATGAGTTCAACCATGACAGATTTTACGAATGAAAAACCCTCGCCCAGACAACACAGACTCGATTCTCAGAAAGAGGATTTTGATTTTGAGTTACCCGAAATGTCGGTAACTTCTGAGCAAGTAAACCCAGATTCCATCCCTTTAGAGGATATGACAGCCAACGCATCGGCTACGATCATTCCTCCCACACAAGTTGTTCCAGAAATAAAGACCAACTTTTATGTAGACTATTTTGATAACCGTAAAAAAATTAAGCCGAAAAATCCAGAACCTGTATTCGCCGCTGAAGCCGATAGCCCCAGCACTGTTGATAATGGGAGTCAAGATACCATGATGTCCGAAAAAACCACTGAAATGCCAACTGAAAATCCTTATTCAGAACCCCCTTTGGATAGTCAAGCACCCGTTATCGATGGTGCAGGCATGGCGGTAGCGGTGTTAAGCCAATTTAAATCCAAACAAGAAAGCATTAATAAACAACAGGAAAAACTGATACAGGAATTTTCTCACAAAATAAAAACCGCAACTACTATCACCTATACGGCGGTGTTTTTTGGTGTCGTTGCGTTAGCGGCGGCAACCACATTAGGGATTATGCTGTCGAAGACGAAATCGGAAGTGTCTGATTTAACGGGCACAACGATTGCACTCAAAGACAATATAAGAAACATAAAAGTTGCACCCGATGATTTAGAAGGCGTAGACCCGGCAATAGATCAGCTAAACGAAAAGGTTGACGAACTTACCGAGCAGTTGAATGAAATTGCCACGCATCAGAACAAGTCTGCCTCTTCAGACAAAACGGCTATTACCAAAAAATCAGCCAATACTAAGCCACTTGACGAATCGCAGACTGCGGTGACTGTTGCAGAGAAAAACCCAGCGTCTGAAACGCCTGTTAAAGCAACACCTGCCAGCAAAGCAGTAAAAAATACCACAGTGCCTCAAAGTACAGTGGTTAATGTGGCACCGACCGCTAAGCCAGAAATTACTAGCAAAACCGTTAATAAAGCCGATTTAACTGTCCCTAAAAAAATCAACGCCATTCCTGACAAGGCATTAGCCGTTCCAGCCAATGACATCAACAATGTTATCAACTCGACTAATCCACCCGCCGTCAGTCATACCAATCCGCCGCCGACCACTACGGCACAAGCTAGCTCTGGTTGGACAGTCAACTTAGCGTCATCCAACAAACTGGAAGATGCAAAAAAAACCGCCGCTCGCTTTACGCAACAAGGCGTGCCGGTGACTATTACCCCGTACACGGTTAAAAATGAAACTCGCTACCGCTTACAAGTGAAAGGATTTAAAAACAAAGAAGAAGCCACTGCCTATGGCAATAAAGCCAAAAACACGCTTAAGTTAAACTCTGTTTGGATAAATCCTTAAGCCCTAATGCGTAAACAAAAACTGGTCGTCGCTATCTCATCCAGAGCTTTATTTAATCTGGATGAGTCCCATGCCATCTTTGAAACGCAAGGTAAAGAAGCCTTCTGCCGTTATCAAATAGACCATGAAGACGAAGTATTAGAAGCGGGTTACGGTTTCGCGCTGGTTAAAAAATTTTTAGCCATTAATGAAAGCTGTCCAGACGATCCCTTTGTAGAAATCGTTTTAGTCTCACAAAACAGTGCGGATACCGGTTTACGAATTTTTAACTCCATTGCCTATCATAATTTAGACATTACCCGTGCCGCTTTTACCAGCGGCGCATCACCGTATAGCTATATCTCCGCATTTAGTGCGCATTTATTTTTATCCACCAATGTCATTCTGTCTGGCTCATCGCCCACACAAACATCCAACCAACTGCGTATCGCCTTCGATGGCGATGCGGTATTATTTTCTGATGAATCGGAGCGTATTTACCAACAACGTGGCTTAGAAATATTTGCTGAAAATGAACGCCATGAAGCTAAAAATCCCTTACCCGGCGGTCCGTTTAAAGATTTTCTCAGTGCGTTGCATCATATTCAAAACCAATTTGAACCCGATAAATCACCAATAAGAACCGCATTAGTGACGGCACGGAGTGCGCCCGCCCACGAGCGTGTAGTTAGAACCTTAAGAGCATGGGGCATTCGTATTGATGAAGCTTTATTTTTGGGAGGATTACCGAAAGGGGCTTTTTTAAAAGCCTTTGGTGCAGACATCTTTTTTGACGATCAAAAAGGACATTGTGAATCAGCCGTTGCACAGCAAGTATCTGCCGCGCATGTGCCGCATGGTGTGGTTAATCAGAAACCCGAAGCGGAATAAAGTAGGGTGGGCAACGCTTTTTTTGCCCACCGCTTTTATCCGAAAATGGTGGGCAGAAAAGCACTGCCCACCCTACGAAATTAATGGCTAGTTTCGACTTTCGCGCCTTTGGTTTGACCAATCGCCGCTAACACATCATTAAACCAAGGCGTATTAATATCAAACGCTTTGCCACCTTTAATGCGTGGGAATTCAATCGCGCGTAACACATTGCCTTGTTCTTCATCATGCCCAATTAAACCCGCTTCACGGCGTAATGCACATTCCACCGCCAAATCAGTACATGATTTAATTAAACGAATATCTTCAATATTCGCCGCCGATGCACGCGCAAAATAACCCGATTTTTGTATCAGGGTTTTTTCCGCACCCAACATTTCAGCAAATTGTTCACCGAACCACTTTCCTGGGTTGACTGCATCCAATTTCACATGACCAAACGCATCGCGTGGCACTTCTTGTCCTTTCGCTATCATTTCCGCAACGATAGTTTCAACACCTGCGCCTTCTGACACGAAGATATTAACGCAATCGACTTTATCCATAATAGCGCGTAAACGAGTCGCTTCCGCAGCAATATCAAAACCCATTTCAGGAATAAATACACCATGTACTTCAAACGCCGCACGGTCTAAGCCAATTTCAGGCAACCATTCAGAACGGTCTAATAATTTACGATATTCAACTGCTGTTGCCGCTGTCAACCAACCACAACTACGACCCATCACCTCATGAACGATTAACATTCTTGGGTTCGCATTGTTTTCCGCGACCACATTTTGAAAATAACGCGCACCTTGTTCAGCCGCAGTCCACGCGCCTAATGATTGCTTAATTGGAATCACATCGTTATCAACGGTTTTCGGTAAACCAATCACGGTTAAACCATAGTTATTTTCAGCCAAAAACGCCGCTAAATCAGCCGCAGCGGTATTGGTATCATCACCACCAATCGTGTGCAGAATATCAACGCCGTCTTTAATCAACTGGTCAGCCGCTACTTGTTGTGGATTCTCGCCTTCTTTAACTAAACCACGTTTTACGCAGTCTTTTACATTCGTTAATTTAACGCGGCTGTTGCCTATTGGCGAACCACCAAAACGATGTAACAAACCTGCTTTAGCGCGAATTTCTGGGGTAACTTTATAAGAATCACCTAACAGCAGACCCTTATAACCACTACGGTAGCAAATAATTTCAATACTGGGATCAATTTCAGTGTAACGCTCAATCAGACCGCCAACAGCAGAACTCAGACAAGGAGCTAATCCTCCAGCAGTAAGAATGGCGACTTTTTTAGGTTTATTCATAACAAGCTCATGTAAAGTTAAAGGTTAAAGTTTATCGCAGTTAACACACTGAACAATCCAGCGCGGTGACTTTTGAAGTGGCAGAATTTTATCATAGTCACTCACAACTTAGGCATTGATTGACCAATCAATAGTCCCGCTACAAATAAAAGTTAGCTTGTCAAAAAATGGGCAATCCAAAGTATGCCGCGCTATTTGCTGTAGAATGCGCTGAAAGATAACTGCATTATTCAAAATTGATGTACTTCGTGCCTCAGCAAATTCTATGGTTCTTAAACTCATTCCAGTCCATATACCCATTTTTTCCATATTAAGGATGTAATTATGAAAGCTAATAAATATGAACGCGGTGCCGAATGGAGACAGTGGGATTTGCATATTCACACACCTGCTTCATTTCATTGGACAGGGCAACGTTTTGATTCAGATATTAATTCACAAACCAATATTGATCTTGTAGATGAAATGATTTTGGCTCTTAACAATGCCGAACCCGCTGTTTTTGTATTAATGGATTACTGGACATTTGATGGTTGGTTTGCATTACAAAGGCGACTTAAACAACAAAATGCACCAAAATTAGAAAAACGAGTATTTCCAGGAATTGAATTAAGATTAGTTTCACCTACAATCTGCCGCTTAAATGCTCATGTTATATTTTCTGACGAAGTCGATGTGATATGGCTACACTAAACAGGACACTTTTCTATAAAATCTATGAAAAGACCTGAGAGTACTTATATGACAACCCAAGCCAAACAAAAATACACCGCTGAATTTAAAGAGAATGCAGTAAAGCGTGCGAATGAATCGAGTAATGTGGCAGAGACAGCCCGCGAGTTGGGGATAAAGGAGAATACGCTGTATAACTGGGTTTATCAGTATAGCCGCCACGCTAAGCCTGATAAGGCGGTGCGAACGGATGAACATTTATACGATGAGCTGAAACGATTAAAGAAAGAAGTTGCGCGTTTGACGGAGGAACGCGATCTTCTAAAAAAGGCGGCAGCGTACTTTGCCAGAGAAACACGGTGAAGTACGCATGGATTTTGGAGCAGAGTGTGGATTATAGTGTGGCATTATTGTGTTCGGTGTTATCTGTGAGCCGTAGTGCGTACTATGCGTGGACAAAAGCGATTGAAAGTCACAAAGCCAAGCGCGATAAGGAACTGAAAACAGTGATTACCGCCGCATTTACCCAAAACCGCGCAGTCTATGGAACGCGCCGCCTCAAGAACGTTTTGGAGAAACAAGGCGATAGCACGAGTCGGCGACGCATTGGGCGCATCATGCAGGAGGCACAGTTGGTGTGTAAAACCAAACGGCGGTTTAAAGCAACGACGAACTCTAAACACAATCTGCCCATCGCCTCTAACCAACTGGCACGCCAGTTTAACGTAAATCAACCCAATCAAGCCTACGTTGGTGATATTACTTATATTCCAACAGGTGAAGGCTGGCTATATTTAGCGGTGGTGATAGACCTCTATTCACGGCAAGTCGTGGGCTGGTCTATGGCAGAACGCATGAAAACCAAGCTGGTCAACGACGCACTGATTATGGCAATCTGGAAACGAAAACCTAAAAAAGGCTTGCTATGGCACACCGACCGAGGCAGTCAATACGCCTCCGACAGCCACCGAAAACTGCTCAAGCAACACGGCATCCAGCAAAGCATGAGCCGTAAAGGCAACTGCTGGGACAACGCCGTCTCTGAGAGCTTTTTCCACTCCCTAAAAACCGAATGCGTGAACCATGAAAACTATGCAACCCGTGAAGCGGCTAAAAAATCCATCTTCGACTACATCGAAGTCTTCTACAACCGACAACGACTCCATTCCAGCAATGGCTATCTGTCGCCTGTAGAATTTGAAAGTCAGCATAAAGCTGCTTAATAATGTGTCCTGAAAAGTGTTGACACATCAAACACAAGAAGAACCGTAACACTAACAATCCTTTTCACCTGTATTTTGTTTTTAGTATGCACTGGTCTTTACGGAATCAGAAATGGTAATTTTCATGAGTTCTCAGTAGTTTGGTCTAGCATACAAACGATTTTAGGAATGGTGATTGGGTATTATTTAGGCTCAAAAAATGGCTAAGGACACAACGAGGGTTCAAATGGAGCTTCCAGAAGCATCAATCGAACGCCTTAAAAACCTGAAAGAAAAAACCGAAGCTGTATCTTATGCTGAGGTAACAAAGAACGCCTATCGACTTTATGAAAGAATAATAGAACTGAGTGATTCAGGTTATACATTCTGTCTAAAAGACGATACTGGTAATATCAAAGAAATAGAACTATTTATGTAAAATAGTTTTTAGCATGGGTGGCATATCGTTCCAACGCTCCAGCGTTGGAATGCCTCAGTGGACGCTCCAGCGTCCTCTACCCCAACAACACCAACCACAAACACCCAATGGGCAGAAGCCGCTACACCATCACCGAACCCGCCGCGCCGCACTTCATGACCTGCACCGTGCTGGAATGGCTACCCGTATTCACTCGCCCAGAAACCGTACAAATCCTACTAGACTGCTGGCGTTATCAGCAACAACACGCAGGCTTACGCCTTTACGGTTATGTGGTGTTAGAAAACCACTTACATTTCATCGCCCAAGCAGACGACTTGAACAAATGCGTCAGTAGTTTTAAATCCTATACCGCCCGACAAATCATCGACCACCTTGAAGCACATCGTGTTGAACGCCTGTTAGCACGTTTACGGTTTGCCAAGCTAGCGCA
>NQJH01000177.1:9193-9972 GCA_002256685.1 Methylococcaceae bacterium NSP1-2
GCTGGATTATATTCATGCCAATCCTGTTAAACGTGGCTATGTAAATCTACCAGAGCATTGGCGTTATTCCAGTGCCAGTTCTTATATGGGCTTGGGTGGTTTGATAGAGTTAGACGCTTGGTAAGAGGACGAGGACGCTGGAGCCGTCCACGGAGGCATTCCAACGCTGGAGCGTTGGAACGATAAATCTACGCGCACTATTTTTGCATCATTTCAACGCTTCAACGTTGGAATGTGTATCAAGCAGTCAATCTTGCACTGACCAGCCTATTTAAACTAATACGTTGTTCTGCGGCTTGCATTGCTAATGCTCTGTGTACTTCAGATGGAATCCGAACTCTAAACTCGCCGCTATACTTTCTTTCGGCTAAAGGCGTTGGTATTTGTTTTTCTTCACCACTTTGTTGCATATCTACTATTACGTCCAAAACTAATTGCGTAATACCGCTTAAAGCCTGTTCTTGCGTTTCTGCCAACCACGATAAAGATGGAAATTCAACGCATAAACCAAGATATTCGTTATCTTCTGTAGACCATGTTACGCGGTAGGTATAGTGAGTATGAATGACATTCATTATATGACTCCAAGAGCCTTACGCTCTAAAATATAAAATTTAATAACGATGTTTAACTTATAAAAATTGAACATCGTGATTAATCTATTTGCTCTCTAACTTATCGATAGCAAGAAGCACCTGCTTGACTTGGTAAGCCTTAGCTTTGCCTTTAGTCTCCTGAATATTAATTCTAGGGTCACCAGACCAAGGCATTTTAAAAAT
>NQJH01000395.1 GCA_002256685.1 Methylococcaceae bacterium NSP1-2
GATAGATTACAGCACCCATATACAACAAGCGGGTGCGGATGCACTGGAATTAAATAGTTACCATCTTGCCGCGAATATCAATGACAGTAGTGAAACCGTGGAAAACCAATATGTGGAAATTTTACAAGCCATAAAAAACCACGTCAGTATTCCGATTACCATGAAAATATCGCCACAATTTAGCTCACCGATTCATTTTATTAAACGCCTAGAAAATGCAGGTGCGGACGGTGTGGCGATTTTTAACCGTTTTTATCAGCCTGACATTGATTTAGAAACCCTCGATGTGATTCCCAAACTTGAATTATCCACCGAGCAAGAAGCCTTGTTGCGCGTGCGTTGGACGGCTTTACTTTATGGGCGCGTTAATTTATCGCTAGCCGTCACAGGCGGTTTTCATCAAACGCCCGATGTTATCAAAGCGTTATTAGCAGGGGCGGATGTAGTGCATTTATGCAGCGTGTTATTGAAAGAAGGCACGGGACGACTCACGCAAATACGCGATGAATTGGAGCAATGGCTGATTGCGCGTGAATATGAATCTATACAACAACTTAAAGGCAGTGTTAGCCAACAACATGCGATTGATCCGACTGCGTATGAACGGGCTAATTATGTGCAGGTGTTAGATAGTTACAGCAGTCCAAAGGGCGTGTTGCGGTAATTACAGAAGTTTTTAGGTGGTGAAGTGTAGGGGCGGATTAATCCGCCCCTACTGTTTTCTAGGCTACTCGCTTATCCGCTCTATTGCTGCACTGCTTTAATAGCATCCTGCACGTTTTTCCCAGACGTTTGAATTCTGGGAGGTGGGTTAAATCTGGAGTCAAAAAGCTTTAGCTTTTTGCGATTCGCCAATAGCTAAAGCTATTGGACTCCATAATTTTATCCTGATAGTCTGTTAAATAACAGATTTAACCCACTACCGAATTCTGGTATAACGCTCAACACAATATCACAGCCAAAACGTTGCGACTGGGTATATACCCAGTCGCGCTTCGGATGGTATCTACCGTGTTGTTGTATGTTCGCCAGTCAACGGCACAAAACTGACATCGAGAATTTTCTGTATATCCACTTTATTGTTGGCTCGCTTTTTCAACACAATCAGTTCCTGATAACCATTAGGACAATCAACGGGAATGACTAAGCGTCCGCCTGTTTTCAATTGCTCAACCAAGTGTTTGGGAATATGAGGGGCAGCCGCCGTGACAATAATACCGTCATAAGGTGCGTATTCCGACCAACCATAATAACCATCACCATGATGTACCGTCACATTATCAAAACCCAAGCTCTTTAATCTTGCACGACTTTTGTTCGCTAAGTCTGCAATGATTTCGATACTGTAAACTTGATTAACCAGACAAGACAGCACGGCTGTTTGATAACCAGACCCCGTGCCTATTTCTAAAATAGTGTCGTTAGCGTCGGTATTTAACAAATCGCTCATCAACGCAACAATATAAGGTTGGGAAATAGTTTGACCTAAACCAATCGGCAATGGACCATTGTGAAATGCCCAAGATTGTACCGATTCTGGCACAAACTGCTGACGCGGTACTTGTTTCATTGCCGCCATAACCCGTTCATCAAGCCTATCTTTTCCCAAGTAACGCTCAGTTAATTTGACCTCCATTTCAATATCCTGCAACATGGTTTCTTTAATCGCATCCTGCACGTTTTTTAAATCCTGTTGTGCCTGATAATTCAGTTTATCCTCGGCTAAGTGTTCAGCAATCGGCAAGGCTTTTTGAAAAAAATCTAAGGCTGGTTTATTTTGCTTTAATTGTTTGTAAAACAAGCCTAATTTGCCATAACTGTAAAACAAATCCCGTTGCGCGGCGGAATTAGTCGGGTCTTGCTGGGCGATTTTTTGACTAATCTCTAAATCCTGTTGGTAATACGCCAAGGCTTTATCGGTTTGATTTAACGCTAAGTGAATATTGCCTAGTTTTTCAAAACTCACCGACAAAGCCCGTTGGGCTGAGCTATTATTTTTATCGTCATCAGCTAATTTTTTCAAAATATCAAACTCTTTTTGATAGGCATTCAAAGCCTCGTTTGATTTCCCTAATTGATTGTTAATTTCTCCCATTCTTTCATAACTGAAAGCTAAAGCCCGTTGCGCCGCAGAATTAGTCGGGTCTTGCTGGGCGATTTTTTGAAAAATGTCAAAAGACTGTTGGTAATAAGCCAAGGCTTTATCGGTTTGATTTAACGATAAGTGAATATTGCCTAGTTTATTAAAACTCACCGATAAATCCCGTTGCGCAGCGGAATTAGTCGGGTCTTGCTGGGCGATTTTTTGACGAATGTCTAACGCCTGTTGGTAATAAGCCAAGGCTTTATCGGTTTGATTTA
>NQJH01000396.1 GCA_002256685.1 Methylococcaceae bacterium NSP1-2
AGGGAAGTCTATAATTGCCCGGTTTCAGATGAACATCAACCTCGCCATTGTCGCCTTTTTCAGGGTCAGCCAAACCTTGAGCAAGTCCCTGGTTATAAAGGTCATAAGCCAGCCGAAATCGCGGATCCGAAGCCTTCAGTTGAACTGCGCTGGCGTCGCCCGGAAACAGCAACGACCAGGCATAGACCGCTGAAGCCAGGAACCAGGTATGGTCGCCTGTATTTTGAGCGTGCAATAATGACAGTTCCGCCAACGTAAATAACTTGTCCTCATCATCTGTTGGTTTAAGTCCGGCGTGGAGTTCGGCCAACACCTTGGCCGGTTCGGTTTCAAATCGATCCATGAGCCCATTTCGCCTGAGAACCGTTTTGGATGCCTCCGATGGTTGGTTTGCCGAGAGGGCGCTTTCTGTGTTTAATTGATAGCCGGTCTGAATATCTACCGGATTGATCCCTACAGGCGTAGCGCACCCTACGACTATCAGTGAGACGAAACTGATCAGGATAACTTTTGTGTAGGCAGTGACAGGGCGCCTTTGTATGAGCAGATAGAGAGTCAGGGTCATGAGCAAAGTCCAATTAATTGGGGTTTAGCGTTATTCAATAATGTTCGATTCGTTCAACTTTAAAAAGACTCTGCTATCGTAACTGTTCAGTTCCCCTCTTTGAAAAAGAGCCTGCCTGGACGTGGCGCGCAGGCAGGGGGTTAAGGGAGATTTTTTAAATGTTACTATTTCTTGAAGAATGTAAGGCAAGTTGGTGATCAAGTTCCCGAACGTTTGCGCAAGTGCTCGGGCATATAAGCGCGATCGCCCAAAACTTCCAGCATCGGTCCATAGGTACCAAACTTGACTATGCTAACGGAGGCCGCTGGAGCGTTGATACGATCCCGGTAGCGGCCGACGTCGATTCCCAGCAGACTACAGAGAATGATCCGTATCGTGGCTTTATGGGAAACCACCAGAACGTTGCCTTCTTTGTGCCTGGACTCGATTTCTGTGATGACAGGGAGGGCGCGGGCTGCTATCTGAATAGCAGTTTCGCCATCGGTTGGGGGATTCCAGGCCGGATCTGTTTGCCAGCGGATGAAGTCTTGTTCGTAGTGTGCCCGTACATAGTCCTGCTCACGATCTTCCCAGGCACCGTAACCGATTTCTCGCAGCCCTTCCCTCATTTGCATAGGTAGTCCCACCGCGTCGCATAAAGGCTGTGCTGTTGCAATCGCCCTTTTCATCGGGCTGACATAGACATCAGTCCAGGGTATCGTGCGATAGGCGTCGGCGAAAGCCTGTGCCATTTGGTGTCCTTCCGCCGTCAGCTCGGCATCTAAAATCCCGCAATAGGCACCCCGTTGACTGTACTCTGTTTCACCATGACGTAACAAATAAATTTTCAAACTCATATTAGTGATCTAGGCCATTGGTGGATAGCTTTACTGCTACTGGTTTTACCTTCCAAATCTCATCGCAATATTCTCGAATCGCCCGGTCAGAGGAAAATTTGCCGGCTCTGGCCGTATTCAGGATAGACATGCTCGTCCAGTGATCCCTATCTTTCCAAGCCTCGATGACTTTATCCTGACAGGCCACATAATCGGCGTAATCAGCCAACACCAGATAGGGGTCATGCTGGCACAGATTTTCTACTAAAGAGCGGAACAACTGCGGATCCTTTTCGATATAGGCATCTGGTCGGTAGCCTTCGCGCTTGACTCGAGCAACCTCGTCTTCGGTTAGCCCGAAAAGAAAGAAATTCTCTGCACCAACCTCTTCTCGAATCTCGACATTTGCGCCATCGAGGGTACCGATAGTCAAGGCGCCATTTAACGTGAATTTCATATTACCTGTGCCCGACGCTTCCTTGCCTGCCGTAGATATCTGCTCGGACAAGTCGGCTGCCGGATAAATCAAATGGGCGTTCTGCACATTGAAGTTGGGAATAAAGGCGACCCGAAGATATTTATTTACATCCGGGTCGTTATTTACGACCTCGCCCACTGCGTTGATCAGTTTGATGATACGTTTGGCCATAAAATAACCAGGCGCTGCCTTGCCGCCAAATATAAATGCCTGCGGCGGAATACGGAGTCCGGGATTATGCTTGAGACGGTTATACAAGGTGATAATGTGCAGCACATTGAGATGCTGACGCTTGTATTCATGAATGCGCTTGACCTGAATATCGAACAACCAGTTAGGATCCAGTTCAATGCCGGTATGCTTGCGTATATAAACGGCGAGCTTTTCCTTGTTCGCTTGCTTGACGGCGCGCCATTGTTGACGGAATGTTGCATCCTCGGCGAGAGGCTCGAGCTTCTTGAGCTCATCAGTCTGCTTAATCCAGCCGTCGCCAATTTTGCTTGTGATTAAATTGCTGAGTTTGGGATTGGCCAGTAACATAAAGCGTCTTGGCGTCAC
>NQJH01000178.1 GCA_002256685.1 Methylococcaceae bacterium NSP1-2
GTAGCATAAGCCAACAATTCAGCCTCGTAAGCGGCAATTTCATCCATACCGATGGCGTTCAGGTAATTGATAGCCGCACCCAAACCGATGACACCGGCAATATCCGGTGTGCCTGCTTCAAATTTGTAGGGCAGCACATTGTATTCGGTTTCTTCAAAGGTAACTTTGCGGATCATATCGCCGCCGCCTTGATAAGGCGGCATCGCTTCAAGTAGCGCCTGTTTGCCGTAAAGCACGCCGATACCGGTAGGCGCATAAAGCTTATGCCCTGAAAAAACATAAAAATCACAATCCAGGTCCCGAACATCCACAGTCATGTGTGGAATGGCTTGTGCGCCATCCAATAACACAGGAATATTTTTTGCATGAGCGGCGGCGATAATGGCTTTAACAGGGTTTATTGTTCCCAAGGCATTAGACATGTGAGTGACCGACACCAGCTTGGTTTTGTCATTCAGTAGTTTTTCAAACTCATCAAAAATTAATTCGCCTTGCAGATTCATCGGGGCAACTTTCAACACTGCGCCCGTTTGCTCACACAGCATTTGCCAAGGCACGATATTAGAATGATGTTCCATCGCGGTGATGATAATTTCATCCCCTGCTTGCAGATTGGCTTTACCGTAAGTTTGCGCAACTAAATTAATCGCCTCCGTCGCACCACGAACAAAAATAATTTCTTTGTCACTGTTGGCATTAATAAAGCATTTCACTTTATCGCGTGCCGTTTCAAATTGATCCGTCGAACGCACGCTTAAGGTATGCACGCCACGGTGGATATTGGCGTAATCATGGCTATAACACTTGACGATACTATCAATAACGGCTTGCGGTTTTTGACAGGTCGCGGCGTTGTCCAAATACACCAGCGGTTTATTACGGATTTTTTCAGCCAAAATGGGGAAATCGGCGCGGATTTGCTCTATGGGATAGTTCATATTCGTAGTCAATAATGTGTAATAAGAGAGTTTTACGGATGCTCGTCAGTAAGTTCTATTGAGTCGATTAAATCATACAATTTTTCTTCTTCTTGTACCGATGTTAATGCGATAGAGACTTCTGAAATATAAAACACCATGCCAATCAGCATGGACAATACCGACAGCACAAATAAAATCACTGCAAGCACTAGCACGTCTGGCGCGTATAACCCTAAGCCTAATAATAAACAGGTCATCATCACGCCGATAGTGCCGAGCAAGTTATAAAAAAAAGCGTTTTTGATTTTTCTAGCTCGCAATTCGATGGAATCAATTTGTGATTGTAACGCCACCGCTTCTTGCTTCTTGCCTGCCTGTGCGGCTAAATGCTTTTCTTTACGAAATACCCGCAACCGCGAGACCATGCCCATCAAGCGAGTATTAATCGACAAAATGAACAAGCCAGCAGCGGAAATAAAAATTGCAGGCGCGACAAAGGCTTGAAATAACTCTAACTTAGTCAGCATAACCTTGTTGAGGAAAGTGGGTTAACAATAACGTCACCAGCACGGCTTTTAATGACGGCAGAGTAATTTTATCAACCATTTCATTGGCAAACGCAAAGGTTAAAATATTGCGGGCTGTTTCTTCATCAATAGCGCGAGATTGCAGATAAAAAATAGATTTCTCTTCCAATTGCCCAACAGTTACACCATGCCCACATTTCACATCATCGGCATAAATTTCCAGTTGCGGTTTAGTATCCGCTTCGGCATCGGCAGATAACAACAAATTGCGATTATTCATGATTGAATCGGTTTTTTGTGCGTCTTCAGCAACCACTACGCGCCCTTGAAACACGCCTCGCGCCCTATCATCCAAGATACCTTTATACAATTCACGGCTAATACCGTGCGGCTTATTATGATTAATACGCGTGTGATTATCTAAATGCTGGCGTTTAGCCCCTAAATATAAACCGTTTAATTCACACTCAGCAGCATCGTCCAAATCGCTATGAATATCACAGCGAGCCAACAAGCTACCAAACGCAAAATTATGATGCGTAAAACGCGCATTGCGGGCTTGTTTAACGTAAGTGCCGCCAAAATGATAGGCTTTGTCGGCTTCATACTGCACTTTGGTCAAGGTAATCGCCGCATTATCTTCGACAAATACTTCCGTCACAGCGGCAGTTAAATAGGCATTATCAACACCGACAAAGGTTTCAATCAACTCCGCTTCTGCCATAAGTTCAGCAATAATCACCGTGCGTGTCGCTGTTAAGCTATCGGCTTGTGTGGCAATATGTAACACTTGTATCGGCTTAGCGACGACTTGTTTAGCGGCAATATGCACAAACAAACCATCGGTAAAATGCGCCATATTAAACGCCACAAAACCATGTTCTGTATGACTGACTGCTTGCCCTAAATAGCGTTGCAAGGTCTCAGCCTGTGAGTCTAGCGCGTTTGCCATACTCATAACGGCAACCGCCTCAGGCAAACCCTCTAACAAGGACAACTCAGCGGAAAAATACCCATCAATCAGCACCACCGACCACGCATCTTTAAGCTGGTAAGTCGTTAAAATTGCTTGCACATCCACCGCCGTGCTAGCGTTAGTCGCTGGTAAAAAACGTTTTTTCTCAATTGCCGTGACATTGGTATAACGCCAATCTTCATCACGCGGCGAAGGAAAACCCTGCGCAGCAAATTGCGTCAACGCCTCAGAGCGTAACGCCTGCAACCAAGCACTTTGATTTTTAGCTACTGCATTCATGATTAAGCCGCCTCAACCCAACTATAACCTTTTTCTTCCAATTCTAACGCCAATTCTGGACCGCCAGATTTAACAATCTGCCCATGCGCAAGAACGTGGACATAATCAGGTTTAATATAATCCAATAAACGTTGATAATGCGTGACCATAATAAAAGCGCGATCTGCTGAACGTAATGAATTTACGCCTTCGGCAACCACTTTCAATGCGTCTATATCCAAACCAGAATCGGTTTCATCCAAAATACATAATTTTGGTTCTAGTATTGCCATTTGCAATATTTCATTACGTTTTTTCTCACCGCCAGAAAAGCCTTCATTCACCGCACGGTATAAAAACTTTTCATCCATTTCTAATAAACGCACTTTCTCTTTAATCAGCGTTAAAAAATCCATCGCATCGACTTCCGATTGACCATGATATTTACGAATCGAATTCAGCGCGGCTTTTAACAAATAAATATTACTTACCCCCGCAATTTCCACAGGATATTGAAACGCTAAAAACACCCCTTCCCGCGCACGAATTTCAGGTGGCATTTCCAATAAATCTTTACCTTGATAAGTGACCGATCCGCCTGTCACTTCATAACCTGATTTACCTGATAAAATATGCGACAAAGTGCTTTTACCTGACCCGTTAGGTCCCATAATGGCGTGAATTTCTCCTGATTTAATCTCAAGGTTAATTCCCTTAAGAATTTGTTTATCACCGACATTAACGGTTAAATCTTTAATACTAAGCATGACTACTCCAAAAAATATTTATTAAAACTTTTTATTCAGCGGATTATATTTAATAAACCGCCCTACAATCTTTATCGCATTGAGACTTTATTTATGAAAACAATTATTTTCTTAATCACTTTCTTTTTCAATTATTCAGTGTATGCAGATGTTAATCTCGAATCAAACACCACAGGACTTTGGTCAATTACTCCAACCACCAAACAAAACCGCTGGTTAATTATTCACAACCTAACCGAAGCCCAAACCACAGGTATTTATCATATCGAAGTCATCGGCAGAGATAAAAAAGCCCCTGTATGGCAACACAAACACCTAGCCGCACATATTGCTATCAATAAACCCGCTTTATTAAAAAGTATTATCAAACCATTAAAGAAAGGCGACGTATACCCAGAATCCTTTGATAATGCCTTTTCCTCATGGAAAAAAGAAAATGATGGCAAAGGTGGTGCTATTTGTACAACGTCTGTTATTGAGTGCATGAAGTAATTTTATGTATTGGAGTCAAAAAATACATTTTTTGATTCCCTAGTACTCACTCAATATTTTTATCGCGTTCAAATAAACTATCTATTTCACCATCCGCCATATCACCATTGAGATAGGCTTTATCAAGCAGTGTTTCTGGTGAATGCGTTTTTATATAATCAGATAAAATAGCGACAACCGCTTGTTCAGGTGTTTGGTAACTACTCATTTCAACGACTTTATTTATTAAGTCATCATCTATTGTTATTGTAATCATAATATATACTCCCTCTGCTGGTTTTAATTATTAAAGACTGTGATTACGACTTACAGCCAGTATAAATAGCTAACATATTCTTACCATTATTTTTAATACCTTGGCAAATAGTTTCTAATGGCAAATGGCTCAAATTTTTCTGAGCAAATGGATTTTGTAGTTCAAGACCAATTCTATCTATTGAAAGCAAAGGATAAGCAACTATCATTGCAATAATAGCAGACATTGAACTGGCTAAATCAATCAAAGAAAACGGCAGTAATAACAAATAAAGCAAAATAAAACGCCGAGTTTTAATCGCATAAACCAACGGCATCGGTGTTTTTAAAATTCGTTCACAACCACCTATATTATCAATCAATAAAGCACGTTGTTTTTCAAACTGAATAAAAACAAGCGTATCCAACTTA
>NQJH01000179.1 GCA_002256685.1 Methylococcaceae bacterium NSP1-2
TGGCTTTTTCGGTGTCGTTTGGTGCGGGTTTGATGCTTTATATCGTTGATTCTAATGTTCACTCAATGACCGATGGAATTTGGTCGGCATGGGTGACGATGACTCATGTCGGTTTTGGTGATGTCGTGCCAACTTCATTACTGGGACGTTTGTTATCCGCCGCACTTATTTTATTTGGACTGACCTTATTTTCCTTATGTACTGCCATTTTATCTGCTTCATTAATTGGTAAAAATATGGATGTTTGGGAAACTAACGTGCGTCAACTTGCCCAAGAAACCAATCGCATTGAAGCCGATGACAATACAATCCTTAGCGAATTAGCCAGATTACATGAGCGACTAGACCGCTTGGAACACGCACTGAAAGAAAAATCATAATGACACATTCAATAAAATTCTGGGCAGTTGTGCCTGCCGCAGGGGTGGGTAAACGCATGAATGCTGACCGCCCCAAACAATATTTAGATTTAGCAGGTCAAACCGTTATTGAACATACGCTATTGCGATTATTACACGCTAATATATTTGCAGCGGTTGCGGTGGCAATTTCTGAGGAAGACCCGTATTGGTCAGAACTTACAGTCGCCAGCCATGAAAAAATTATCAGGGCTAAAGGTGGTAAAGAACGCGCTGATTCAGTATTGTCAGGCTTACACACCATCCGCGACCAAGCCGCCGATGATGATTGGGTGTTAGTCCATGATGCAGCAAGACCTTGTATTACCAGTGAGGATATTCACCATTTGATTAATTCCTTAGTGAATGATGACGTGGGCGGTATTCTGGCGTTACCATCCGCCGACACGCTAAAAAATGTGCTAGGCAATAATATTGTTGGTACATTAGATAGAAGTCATATTTGGCGAGCATTAACCCCGCAAATGTTTCGTTATGGTAGTTTAAAATCCGCCTTAGAACTTGCGGTAGGCAATCCTGCCATCACCGACGAAGCCAGTGCCTTAGAACTGCAAGGCTTACAACCCAAAATTGTCGAAGGTCGTCCTGATAATATCAAAATTACTCGACCCGAAGATTTAGCATTAGCACATTTTTTTATGGAGCAACAACAATGAGAATAGGTCAGGGCTATGATGTCCACCGTTTTTGTGAGGGCGACTATATTATTTTAGGGGGTGTTACTATTCCCTACCAACAAGGTTTGGAAGCACATTCCGATGGTGATGTAGTATTACACGCGTTAAGTGACGCGCTATTAGGCGCGGCAGCATTAGGCGACATTGGCAAACATTTTCCAGACACTGATCCAGCGTTTAAAGGCGCGGATAGTCGAGTATTATTGCGCCATGTTTATAAAATCGTTCAGGAGCAAGGTTATCACTTGGTTAATGCGGATATAACTATTATTGCGCAAGCTCCAAAAATGGCATCGCACACCGATGCAATGTGTTTTCATATTGCCGATGATTTAAACGTGCCGCTTGATTGTATTAATGTTAAAGCGACCACCACCGAACAATTGGGCTTTGAAGGACGTAAAGAAGGTATTGCGGTACAAGCCATTGTGTTGATTGAAAAATGAGTGCCATAGAGCTACCCGTTTGGGCTTATGTGTATGGATCACCCTCTGGGCAAGGCAAAATTCGCGCTGTACCCGAAGATTTTATTGTCACCGAACATCTCGCTTTTGAGCCGTCTGGCGCGGGTGAGCATGTGTTTTTGTCCATCGAAAAAACCGGCGAAAATACTGATTATGTAGCAAGACAACTGGCTAAGTTTGCCAATGTCAAACAGCGGGATGTGAGTTATGCAGGGCTTAAAGACCGCCATGCGGTCACTAGCCAATGGTTTAGCGTCTGGCTACCCGGTAAAGCTGACCCCGATTGGACACAGTTTGACACCGACACTATCAAAGTCTTGCACACGGTACGCCATGCCCGAAAATTAAAACGCGGTGTGTTATCGGGTAACAGTTTTAAATTGATTATTCGAGACTGGCAAGGCGATGTGGAAAAAACCAATCAGCAACTCACGGCAATAAAAACCGATGGCATTGCCAATTATTACGGTGAACAGCGTTTTGGTCATGCAGGGCATAACATCAATAAAGCCTTAAGCCTATTTCAAGGGTCTAAAGTCGGACGCGAACAGCGTAGTATTTATTTATCGGCAGCGCGTTCGTATCTATTTAATCAAATACTGGATCAACGGGTATTAGCAAAAAATTGGAATCAAGCCATAGCGGGTGATTATTGTGTTTTTGATTTAGCACACGGTTATTTTAAAACCGAACAACCGACGGAAGAGATTGTTCAACGCCTAGCGGCTAAAGCCATTCATCCGACCGCTATTTTATGGGGCAAAGGTGAGGCGGAATTATTACCCGTTGAGCAAGCTGTTATTGCCGCTTATGCTGAATTAGCTGTTGGTTTAGTTGCCAATGGTTTAGAGCAGGATCGTCGCGCTTTGCGCATTAATGTGGCTGATTTAGACTGGCAATTTATGGATGAAACCACGTTAGCCTTGAGTTTTAGGTTACCTGCGGGGAGTTATGCCACGGCGGTGTTACGAGAAATTGTTAACTTAAATACCTAGATGAATAATTCAAAAACCAACTGGCTGACCGTCTTATTTCGCTTAATCCGCCGATTTCCGCTGTTATCGTTACTGGTGTTAGTCATCGGCGTAGGCGGTTATGGTTGTAGTGATAATTTACTGTATCAAGGTGAGCCTAAAGCAGTAGGCTGGGGCATGAATACTTGGTTTCGGACTTTTCGTAATCATGGTTTTATTGTCGGTTATTCTGATATACGCGGTAATCCGTTGTGGGTGGAATACGCGCTGAAACCAGTCGATGAAAGCATTCCCTCCTTACCGCGTCCTACTCGTTTTACGACTGACTCGCGGGCAATTAATCGCGTTAAGCATAACGATTACACCAAAAGCGGTTATGACCGTGGGCATAACGCGCCCAACTATGCGATGAGTCACCTTTATGGCAAAGAAGGGCAACTCGATAGTTTTTTAATGACCAATATCAGCCCACAAACGCCTAAATTAAATCGGCAGTTTTGGCAACGTTTAGAAGCAGCGGAAGCTAAATATTTTACCAAACTAGCGGATAAAGTGTGGGTCATTACGGGTCCGGTATTTACCGGCTCAACGGAACGCTTATCGTCATCATGGCGGGTAGAAATCCCCGATGCGTTTTACAAAATATACATCACCGAAGCCAAAGCCAATCAACCCTCTAAAGTGCTGGCTTTTTTAGTGCCGCAAACGGTTAAAGGTAATGAATCCTTAGCGCAGTTTGTCACCAGCATTGATAATATCGAAGCCCAAACGGGCTTAGATTTTTTCAGCGACTTAGACGATACTATTGAAAATCAATTGGAAGCCTCTATGGAACCGCAAGCGTGGGATTTACAGGCGGTGAGTAATCTGCCTTCGCGCTATTACTAATTTGAACCTGCATGGAAAAAATATTATGAGTGCGAAAATTATAAGTACGACTGACGGTATTGTGACCATCAAAATCACGGGGCTATTTACCTATCCCGATCAACTCGCCTTACAAAACGCCACCATCGATCTAATTCCTCAGCAAGGTAAAATAAGCGTTCTTAGCATTTACGAAGATTTTCAAGGTTGGAGTAAAGACGATAGGTGGGAAGACGTGTCGTTTCAAGAAAAAAGCGATCCGTATATCAAAAAAATGGCAATAGTCGGTGAAGAAAAATGGCGAGAATTGGCACTCATGTCAGTTGGCGCGGGCTTTCGGGGTTTTCCTGTTGCATATTTTCAAACGGCAGAGCTGGACAAGGCAAAAGCGTGGTTGATGAGTGAATAATTGAGTTTTTGTAAGAGATTACCCGTAGCAGGAGTCCAATAGCTTCAGCTATTGGCTAGAAAATAGCTAATGCTATTTTACTCCTGCGTAACCGTATTAATTAATGCTGAACTTCTAACTTACGCTCCAGAATATGCTGGCACCAATCCAGATTATTAAGATACCACTGCACGGTTTTTCTCATGCCGGTTTCAAAGGTTTCTTGTGGTGTCCAGCCTAGTTCTCTTTCAATTTTACTGGCATCAATCGCATAACGTAGGTCATGACCAGGACGATCTGTGACATAGGTAATTAAATCTTCATAATGACTTATGCCATTGGGTTTATTAGGTTGTAGTTCTTCAAGCAATGCACAGATGGTTTTTACCACCGTGATATTGGTTTTTTCATTATGCCCACCGATGTTGTAGGTTTCGCCAATTTGACCTTTTTCCAGTACGGTGAGTAAGGCTCTGGCATGGTCATCGACAAACAACCAATCTCTAATTTGTAAGCCATCGCCATAAACGGGTAATGGTTTACCTTCCAGTGCGTTCAGAATTACCAGCGGAATTAATTTTTCGGGGAAATGAAAGTGACCGTAATTATTGGAGCAATTAGTCACTAACACAGGCAGCCCATAAGTGCGTTGCCACGCTCTAACAATATGATCTGAACTGGCTTTAGACGCGGAATAAGGCGAGCTAGGCGCGTAAGGGGTTTCTTCAGTAAACAAGCTATGTTCATCTTCCAAATCACCATACACTTCATCAGTAGAAATGTGGTGAAAACGAAATCCTGCTTTTTTAGCTTCGG
>NQJH01000180.1 GCA_002256685.1 Methylococcaceae bacterium NSP1-2
GTAAAGGGATTTGAAGGTCGTGGCAACTTGCCTATCGGCGAATCTGCTACGCTACAGGCTAGTTGTTTGGGCAGTTGTATCGAGTGATTAGCAAACTGGTGAGGGTATCGATGCTCTCATTTTAGTTTTGAGACGTGCAGGTTTTTTTGAGTAGGACAAACTTTTTTAATCCATTGGCAAGCCAGCGGCTTTTTCGGCATCGACTTTTTTCAGAAACGGTGCGACACATAACGAGGCGAAAAAGATACAGGCGATAGTTTGAAACAAGTTATTAAAAGTCATCACTTCGGCTTCGCGCAATGCTAAGGCGGTTAATTGTTTTAACGCGGCAACATTGGGTTCAGCAACTAAGGCATTTTGCATGGTTTGCCCTAAACCAAGCAGTAATTCTTGTACGGGCGCGGCGGTGGCAGTTACTGATTCACGCAAGGTCGCATAATGGGCTTTAGTTAAGTATTGCATTTGGGTATTGGCGACGGCTAAGCCGATTGCACCGCCTAAATTACGCATTAAGTTATATAAACCGCTGGCGTTTTTGACTTCTTCAATCGGTAAATTATATAAACCGCTGGCGTTTTTGACTTCTTCAATCGGCAATAAGCCTAAGGTAAGCGTGTTAATCGGTAAAAAACACAACATCAACGCGCTGCCGCGTATGGCTTGTGGAACAAAAAATTCCCAATAACCTGATTCAGCGGTGAGTTGTCCGTTTAACCATGAGCCTAACGCAAATAAGCCAAAGCCTAAGCCCATCATCACGCGCAAATCGATTTTCTTTTCCAAAGGGCCGGCAACAAAGGCAGACACCAGTTGAAATAAGCCGACTACCATTAAGTAATAACCAATTTGTAAACTGTTTAAGCCTTTCACACTGGCTAAATAAATCGGCGTTAAATAAATAATGGTGTAAAGCCCAATACCTAGCACAAAGCTATAGCCACAGCCGACCGCGAAATTACGGTTTTTAAAGGCGCGTAAATCAATAATTGGATGGGGGATTTTTAATTCCCACAACAACATTGCCGCCCCGCTAATGGTTGCTACTATCGTCAAGGCTAAAATAGTGTTGTCTTCAAACCATTGGTCACGCGCCCCTTCTTCGAGAACAAACTGCATACAACCCAAGAAAATTGCAATCAATGCAATGCCGATAAAGTCTATTTTTTGTAACAATGCCCATTCGGGTTTGTCGATGTCAAGAAACCGCCAGACAAAGAAACACACTAAAAACCCCGGAATCACATTGATTAAAAATAATAACTGCCAACTGAAAGAATCGGTTAAATAACCACCTAATACGGGACCAATAGTCGGTGCCATCGTGACAATTAAACCCAACACGATAGTCATAGACGATTGCAAACGCGGCGGAAATAGAATGAAAATGACGGTGAAGGTCATCGGAATCATCGCGCCACCGAAAAAACCTTGAATACAACGAAATACAATCATCGACGGCAAGTTCCACGCAAAGGCACACGCTAAACTGGCGAGCGTAAAACCACCGACGGATAATACGAATAAGTAGCGCGTGGAAAATACCCGTCCTAGCCAACCTGTCAGCGGAATAACAATAACTTCCGCGATTAAATAAGAAGTTTGCACCCACGCAATTTCATCTTGTGTGGCGGATAGTCCCGCTTGAATTTCTGAGAGTGAACTGGCAACAATTTGAATATCCAGCACCGCCATGAATATGCCGACTGCCATGCTGAAAAAACCGATCCATTCGCCGGTGGTAAGAACTCTTTCGCCCGCTTCATTTACGCCTGTCATTAGTTTTTAACTCGTACTTTAACAGTGGCAGATAAGCCTGATTTTAATAACGCGGTATCGGTATTGGCATCAAAAACAATTTTCACCGGCACACGACGCACGATTTTGGTGAAATTCCCTGTGGCATTTTCAGGCGGTAAAATGCTGAATTCTGAACCGCTAGCCGGTGAAAAACTCGCCACTTTGCCAGTAAATTTTATATCGGGATAGGCATCAATATGGATTTCGACAGGCTGATCGATTTTCATGTTTTGCAATTGGGTTTCTTTAAAATTCGCTTCTACCCAGATTTTTCCCGTTTCCAATAAATAGGCGAGAGCCATCCCTGCTTGAACGTGTGAACCCATTTGTACGCCACGATGCCCAATGGTACCCGTGAATGGCGCACGAATTTTGGTGTGTTCTAAATCAATTTTTGCCAGCGTTACTTGGGCTTCGGCTTGTTTAACGCGGGCTTCAACTTCGGCAATTTCACTGTCAAAGCTGGTGAGTTGTTTTTGCTGTGCGGACACCGCTGCTTGTGATCCACGCAATTGTGCATCCGCTTGTTTAGATTCAGCCGCTATTTTGTCTAACGATTGGCGTGGTGCAGAACCGCGTTCAATCAGCGCGTTATATCGCCGTAAATCTTGATTAATTTGTTGACGTTTAGCTTCAACAACAGACACTTCCGCACCTGCACTGGCAATATGAGCGTGTTGGGTGTTTTTATTGGCGTGTAGCCGTTGAATATGCGCTAGTTCTTCGGCAACTTTGGCTTCAGCCACCGCGAGTGTTGCTTGATACTCGCGGTCATCAATCACCGCCAGTATGTCGCCTTGTTTGACAGGCTGATTATCCTCCATTAACAATTGGGTGATAGTCCCCTGAACCTCTGGGGTAATTAGCACTTGATTGGTTTTTAAATACGCATTATCGGTGCTTTCAATCGCTTGCCGCTCGACCAGCCAACGAAACATAAAAAACCCAGCCCCACCCACAATACAGATAATAAGAAATACAGTAAAAAAACGCTTCATAGTGACCTTGATAAACTAAACGGTTTAGTTTATTCTAACTTATTCTCATGTGTTAGCAAGTGTTGTTACAAAAATGACTGAATCCATCGAAATCTGTGTTCCTAAACGACACGCCATTGTCCAAGCTGCCACACGCTTGTTTTTAACGCATAATTATCACAGTGTCAGCATGGATAAAATTGCACAAGCCGCGCCGGTGTCCAAAGCGACGCTATACAATCATTTCACTAGCAAAAATGAATTATTCGCGGCAGTGGTGAGCGAGTTATGCACCTCATTACTACAAACCATGACCTTATCTGCGGAAGATGATGCTGAACAAACCTTGCAAAAAATTGCTGCCTCGTTTGTTGAATTGCTGTATTCGCCCGATGGTTTAGCGATGTATCGCTTGGTGATTGCCGAAAGCCACGAGTTTCCTGAATTAGGACAACTAATTTATGACAATGGGGCGAGAGCTGCATTAACGCAATTGGAAACGTATTTGCAACAATTGCAAAACAGCGGTTGTTTCAACATACCCGACCCGCGCTTTGCCGCTGATGCGTTTTTTAGTTTGTTAAAAGGCGATTTACATTTTCGCTGTTTATTAGGCATACAAGCCGCGCCGACCGACAGTGAAAAAGCCCGATTAATCGAATCCGCCACTAGCTTTTATTTGCGAGGAATTTTTCATGCCGCGCAATCTTAATTGCTCAATCGCGATTGGCGTAGTCATGGTGTTACTGTCGCCCGTTATCATGGCGGAAACCCTAGAAGCTGCTTGGGCTACCGCGTTGGAACATAATCATCAAATCAAAGCTGCCAAGGCAAATACTTCGGCATCGGAACAACAACTGCAATCCGCACAAGGGCAACAATTGCCAGAACTCAATGTCAGTACGGGCTACACGCAATACAATCAATCGCCTGCTGCCATCGCCAATATTAATGGAGACAGTACGCAGTTTGCTACTGCCCAAGCGGGTAGCGCGAAAGCCCAAGCGATAGTTAGCGTCCCTGTTTATACCAGTGGTCGAATCAGCCATAATATTGACGCGGCAGAGTCCACGTTGGAAGCGACACAGCAACAACAAGAAACCACGGAACTTAATCTTAAAATGCAGGTAGCAGAAGCCTATATCGGCGTGTTGCGAGCGCAAAGTGCGGTTAAAGTCGCAGACAGTCATGTCGAAAGTCTGACCGCAGACAGTAAAGATGTGAAGGATCTTTTTGACCAAGGCATTATTGCCAACAATGATGTGTTAGCCGCCGATGTCGCGCTGGCTAATGCTGAGCAACAGCAAATTAAAGTTAAACTGCAATTGGATAACGCTAAGACGCTTTACAATCGGCTACTGAATCGTAATTTAACGGACGACGTTTCTTTGGATAGCCATTTACCCGATATGCCGTCTGGCACCTTAGATGAATTAACCAATAACGCACTCAAACAACGCCCCGAACTGATGGTATTAAATGGGCAAATCAACGCATTGAAACAACAGGCAGAAAGTGTTAATGCCAGCCGTTTACCGCAAGTCAATGTCAATGGCGGCTATCAATACCAACAAAACCGCTATCAAGCCCACGAAGGTTTATGGATGGCGGGAATTAATATGGACTGGAAACTATTTGATGGTAGTTCAGGACACAAAAGTGATGCGCTGATGAGTCAAGCCCTTGCTCTTCGAGAACAGCACGATGACTTAGTCAGTCAAATGGCACTGCAAGTGCGCCAAGCATGGCTAGAAATCGAAGAGACTAAAAAACGCCTAGAAACCGCTAAAAAAACCATTGCCCAAGCCGATGAAAATCTCAAGGTTTCCACTGACCGTTATCAACAAGGTTTAACCATTCACACCGAAGTATTAGCCGCTGAAAACTTGCGCTTGACCAGCCATGATAATTTAATTAACGCCCAGTATGATATGGCACTGGGGCAGTTGCGCTTGCGGTATGCCGTTGGGATTTTGTAACCTAATTTTAATTAGCCTGTGGAATGTTAGGCTTTGGTTTTAAAATAAAACCAACCGTGTCACTCCCGCTGCGTAGTTTTGCGTTTTGCGATTCGCTTATCTCTCTTTATGCCAACCTATAGAGACATTATCGATGAAAATTATTGTAATCATGCCGGTGGTAGCTGCTTTGTTCGCCTCAAATGTTTATGCAAGCTGTGAAGGGAACAAAACATTGTTTTCTTGTCTTACCACCAAAGGT
>NQJH01000181.1 GCA_002256685.1 Methylococcaceae bacterium NSP1-2
TATTTGGTCTTATTTGTTTGTATCACCCTGCTTGTTGCATTTTGAGGCTTGAATGGACATTAATATCAACCATTGGTCTGTCGTTACCGCTTTTCCGCTACTGTCGGTAATGACCTTGTTACCATTAGTCACCATCCTTAGTGTGTGGCGATCACCTTCTGCCGCTATCGGCTTACGTTTCGGCTATGCTGGTACACTGCTAAATGTGTTACTGAGCATTTATTTATTGCTGATTTTTGACTCTGAAAACGCAGGCATTCATCTGGCTGAACATCTGCATTTTTTAGGTATGAGTTACGCAGTGGGCGTAGACAGTACCAATATTTTGTTCATTCCCTTAACTGCCGTGTTGACCTTTTTGGCGTTGATTTACACATCAATTACTCGCCATGCGACTGACAAACTCTTTATTGGCTGTTTGCTAGGCTATGAAACCGTTTTGATTGGCGCGTTTGCCGCCCTCAATGTATTACAGTTTTGGTTCTGGTGTGCGTTAGAACTGCTTCCCGTGATGATACTGACCATTCATTCTGGCACAGGACAACGTCGGCGTTGGGTGGTCTCGCGATTATTGCAGTATTGGGTCAGTGGCTTGCTGATGACTTTCGCGGGTTTTATGTTTCTTGCTTTTGGGTTAATCGACTCAGAACACGCGCTGTCTTTTGACTGGCTGACACTAAAACAAAACAATGCTTATTTGCATGATGAAGTATTGATTTTTGTACTGCTGTTTTTTGGCTTTGCTATTCGTATGCCACTGTTTCCATTTCATGGTTGGCTACCTTTGCTGGCAGAACACGGTACGGTTGCCAGTGCGGCGATTTTTCTAGTCGGCTTAAAATTAGGCGTGTATGGGCTGATTCGCTATATTTTACCAATGGTGCCGGGGGTTGCCGAACAATGGGAAACATTTGTGTTAACACTGGGCTTAATCAGCATTTTTTATGGCGCGGTACTCGCCTTGATGCAAATCAATATTCGCCGCCTGTTAGCCTTTGCCGTGGTCAGTCATACCGGTATGTTAGTCATCGGCGTGTTTAATTTTAACGAATTTGGACTAGAAGGCAGTTTGTTACTGTCCAGCGTTTATGGTTTGGCGACAGCGGGCATGTTATTTTGTGCGGGTCTCATTTATGAACGCACCCGCACCGCCTTTATTCCCCGTTTAGGTGGCTTGTTTAATAGTAATTCGGCGATTGCGTTATTATTTTTAATTTGTGCCTTAAGCACGATGGTCATGCCCGGAACGCCGGGATTTGATGCTGCACATTTACTGATTGAAGGCACGATTGAAGAAGATGGCTGGTTGATTGCTATCGCCATCTTAATTGGTAACGTATTAGCGGCGGCATTTTTGCTACGCGCTTTTCAACAAATATTTATTGCCACATCTAAACGCGCCAATCAACCTTATCGCCGTTGCCATCACTCAGCGATTAAAGAACGTATTATTGCCATTTGTGTGTGTGGTCTGCTCATCATCTCAGGTTTTTGGTCTACACCGTGGCTAAAATTTATTGACCAAGATGCAGTGGCTATCAGTCTTATGTTCCCTATGCACAACTCACAACAAAGCAATAAGGCTGATATGCCAGAGATAATCACTGCTCCTCTCGATGACAAGGATAGCCGCCATGAATGAAAGCCATTTTCCAATATTAAGCTTGCTGATTTTTCTGCCTTTGCTAGGCGCGTTAATGACAGGGCTGTGCGGCAATATTGGTTTAGCCAAAAAAGTCGCGCTGGCGTTTGCCAGTCTTGAACTCATTGCCTCACTATGGGCATTACAACGCTTTCAAAGCAGCAATGGCGACTTTCAACTATTGGAACGTACCGAGTGGATACCGAGTTTACACATTGAATTCTTACTAGGCATTGATGGCATTTCGGTGTTGTTTTTACCGTTGTCCGCTTTATTAACGTTGATGGCGATGATTGCCTCATGGAATTCAATACAATGCGCACTGGATATGGTGCTGTTCTTTCTATTCTGGGAACTAACACTACCGCCACTGTTCTTTTTAATCGGCTTATGGGGCATAGGACCTGCACGACGTAGCGCGGCAATGAAATATACGCTGTTTATGTTATTTGGCGGCGTACCGTTATTATTTGCCATTCTTATTCTTGCGATGAATCATGCGACCGCCGTCAGCGGTAGCATTCCTCAAGATTTATCATTTAGCTTACCGACACTACTGGCAACACCCCTGCCCGACTCGTTACAAAGCGTGGTGTTTTTCTTATTGCTATTAGGCTTTGCCGTTAAAGCACCGTTAGTGCCATTCCATACTTGGTTACCCACCGTAGCAATGGAAGGTTCTACTCACACTATCGCATTATTAGTCGGTTTAAAACTCGGCGTTTATGGCTTGCTACGTTTTGCTATGCCACTTGCACCCTCGGCAGCAGTTCAATATAGCTGGGCGTTTGGTATTCTAGGCGCGATTACGCTTATTTATGGCGCGATGTGCGCGTTACAACAAACCAATTTACGCCGCTTATTGGCTTATGCGAGTATCAGTCATGTGGGTTTAGTCATCATCGGCTTGTCGTCTTTAAACATGCAAGGTTTACAAGGCGCGATTTTTCAACTACTTAATTTCACACTGATTGCCAGTTCCTTAATGCTAATCGCGGGCTTTATTCAACACCGTTTAGGCAGCACCGAAGCCCTACACACCGCAGGTTTAGCGAAAGTCATGCCACGCTTAACGGCGTTTTATTTTTTATTCATGCTAGCCAGTATGGGCGTACCTTTAACAAGCGGATTTCCTGCTGAATTATTGATTATCATCGGTGCATTAACCGCCCATCCCACGCTAGGCATTACCGCCTTAGCAGGCGCAGTATTATGTGCCGCCTATATGCTGTCATTTACCCGCCGTGCATTTTTTGGCGCAATCACTCAAGCAAGTGTCGAACAAGTACAAGACTTACGCCCACGCGAATTGGCGTTGTTATGCGTCCCTGCCCTATTAGTTTTACTGTTAGGTTTTATGCCAAATAAAGTGCTTAAAATAAATCAAAAAACGGCTGAAGTGTGGCTGAATCGGTTGATGGTGGATCAAACTGCATTAGAAACGGGCGAGGAAATTCCTGTGCCTTAGATTGAGTTAAGACGAAAAGTCGTTAAATTTTATTCCAGTCTTGACCGCGAGTGCGCCCTGTTTGATAGTAAGTAGAAACCAGTTCCACAAAATTTTTGAAATCGTCGTTTTCTACTACGATTCTGTTCACGGATTGCCAGTCTATTTCAGGTCTGGCAATGGCTGGTAAAAATATTTCACTTTCGGAGGGATTTTCTGGATTAAGCAAAATAACACCAATGCCGTGCAATGCCGACAACATCCGTAATTCTTGATCAATGTTGTTGGCTATGTTGGTAGCAACTAAATAACCTTCATTCGCCCAACTTGAATTACTCACAGCTTGGAAAAAACTCATGCGCACATTGGAGCTATTGAGTTCTTTTTTGACCTCAAACGACCACAAACGCACCCGTTGCCCACCACCTTTCTGCACACAGGCTCTCACCAACTCATTCCAGTCTTTATCGACAGGCTGCATAGCAACTATATCAGGATGCAACCATTGATTCCCACCATTACCGCGTTGATTTTTAGAGCGTTTTTCATCAATGCGCTGACAAAATAAATTAAGCTCAGATTTTAGATAATCAACTAATAGTGGATAAAGTTGATGTTCCGTTAAAACAGCATTATTTACTGGGCTTCTAATTTCAACTAACTCTATCTCTTCGTCAGTTAATTCTTTATATTCCTAAGTTTTATCGACTATTGGTTGTGATTGAGTTTTATCAGGGTCATACCAATAAATACGCGGTCGTGGTTTATCTTGCCAAAAAATATGTGGATTTTTTAAAAGTGATTCTTTTTTCGCCGCTATTTCTGCAATAATTTGAGATATAAAAGCCTGATCATCGGCAAAACGTGGGTTTTCTCTTTTTTCAAGGTAATCTTCTGGATATAACGCAACAATAGCCTCAGCAATTTCTTTGACATTAAAACGAGTTAGCGGCTGGTCTTGTAAAAAATTGATAATTTTTTGGACTTGAGAAATTTTAGACATAACTAGAACAGCAAATAGGCTAGATTTGAAACGATTTTAATTTCTACAACGCATAAAAAAAGCCAGATAAACTGGCTTTTTTATTCGGCTTGCGTGGGAATTATTCCGCGCTGGCTTCAGGTCTATCAACTAGCTCAACATACGCCATCGGCGCATCATCACCTGTTCTAAAACCGCATTTCATGATACGTAAATAGCCACCTGCTCTATTTTTATAACGTGGACCTAGTACATTGAATAACTTGGTCACGACTTCACGATCACGAAGTCTAGCGAATGCTAAACGTCTTTTAGCCACATTATCTTCTTTTGATAAGGTGATTAACGGCTCAGCAAAGCTTCTTAATTCTTTAGCTTTTGGTAAAGTGGTTCTGATTAATTCATGTTTAAACAATGAACTAGCCATGTTGCTGAATAGAGCCTTACGGTGGCTGCTATTCATATTAAATTTTCTACCGGATTTACGATGTCTCATTGTCAGAAGACCTAATGTTAGTGTGATGCTGTGTGAGTTTGATCTGCAAGGTTTTCAGGTGGCCAATTTTCTAAGCGCATACCCAGTGATAAACCTTTTAAAGCAAGAATGTCTTTTATTTCTGTTAACGATTTTTTGCCAAGATTGGGGGTTTTTAACAACTCAACTTCAGTGCGTTGAATTAAATCACCAATATAGAAAATATTTTCGGCTTTTAAACAATTAGCAGAACGTACCGTCAATTCAAGATCATCAACGGGGCGAAGTAAAACAGGTTCAAATACCTCTTCAACTTCCACTTTTTCATCTTCAAGCTGATCATTGACTTTTTCGAAATCGACAAAAACAGATAGCTGATCGTGAAGTATGGTTGCGGCAAGCTTGATAGTCTCTTCTGGATCAATCGTTCCGTTTGTTTCCAGTTCAATAATCAGCTTGTCCAAGTTAGTACGTTGCTCAACACGCGTGCTTTCGACCTGGTATGCTACTTTAACAACTGGGCTATAAGAAGCGTCCAATTGTAGCGCACCAACCACTAAGCTGTGTTCTGCGTTGGCTTTACGAACACTAACTGGCTCATATCCTCTGCCACGACGCACTCTGATTTTCATGTTTAAAACACCAGCTTGAGTCAAATTAGCAATGACTAACTCTGGATTAACTATTTCAACATCATGCGGTAGCGTAATATCGCCTGCTGTAACGCAGCCGGCACCAGTCTTGCTAAGCGTGAGTTCAACTTCATCTTTTGAATGAAGCATGACAGCCAATTTTTTAAGGTTCAGTAAAATATCAATTACATCTTCCTGAACACCTTCTATGGTTGTGTACTCATGAAGAACACCTTCAATTTCCACATCCGTCACTGCACAGCCAGGAATAGTAGATAACAGCACGCGCCTCAACGCATTACCCAAAGAATGACCAAAACCACGTTCTAGCGGCTCAATCACAATTCGAGAATGATTAGGTGTCTTGCTTACAACCTCAACTAATCGAGGCTTTAATAAGCCAGAAATGGAATTCTGCATTTATATCCCTCGAAACTACAATTATTTAGAATAAAGCTCTACAACTAGCTGTTCATTAATATCACTACCTAAATCAACACGATCAGGTAAAGAACTAAATTTGCCAGACATTGCTTTTGCATCAACTTCAACCCAAGCAGGAAAACCATATTGCTCGGTAACACCTAACGCATCAACGATTCTTTGTTGTTTTTTAGCTTTTTCTCTAACGGACAATATATCACCAGGTGCAACTTGATAAGAAGGTACGTTAATCAATACGCCATTTACTTGAATAGATTTATGACCAACTAATTGACGCGCTTCAGCTCTAGTACACGCAAAGCCCATACGATAAACTACATTGTCCAATCTTGATTCAAGCAAGTTCAACAAGTTTTCACCTGTCGCGCCTTTCTTCATATCGGCAGATTTGTAGTAATTTCTGAATTGTTTTTCTAAAATGCCGTAAATTCTGCGTAAGCGTTGTTTTGCTCTTAACTGCGTGGCGTAATCAGAACTTCTCGCACGTTTAGTACCGTGCTGCCCAGGTCTTTGATCTAACTTACATTTACCTTCTAAAGACTTGCCTCTGCTTTTTAAAAACAGGTCAGTCCCTTCTCTTCGACTTAATTTACAGGTGGGTCCAAGATATCTTGCCATAATACTACTCCAGATTTCTAAACGCGGCGTTTCTTAGGTGGACGGCAACCATTA
>NQJH01000182.1 GCA_002256685.1 Methylococcaceae bacterium NSP1-2
CATCCCGAACTCGGAAGTGAAACCGCTTAGCGCCAATGATAGTGTGGCACTTTGCCATGCGAAAGTAGGGAATCGCCAAGCTCTTAATATCAAAAGCCCATCTACTTGTAGTTGGGCTTTTTTTTTTGCTTGAAAATCATCGCCTTAACAACATAAAAAACCAGTTATCACAAAACTCAATCTTCTTTCCCCTTGCCAAATTGCATTGACAAAAACTATGTTTTTATTCAACACTAAACGCTTCCTTACTACCTGTAAAAGGTCAATGTTATGATGATGCAAAAATTACTGGTTATGCTAGCGTTCTGTTCCGCTAATGCTTTCGCCTCTCCTATCAATATTAATACCGCCGATGCCAAAACCATCGCTGATTCATTGAATGGCATTGGGATAAAAAAAGCCGAGGCTATCATCAATTACCGCACTAAAAACGGCGATTTTAAATCCATCGATGACCTCTCTCATGTCTCAGGCATCGGTGCCAAAACTATTGAAAAAAATAAAACCGATATTTTACTTAACGACAACACATCAATTCCTGCTCCCTCTAATCAGCCTGTTATTTCTGAATCTATTGATAAAACTATTTAACCGTGAACCTTATGTAAATAAAACATACCTAATATGTTTTTTACAGGTGAAATCAGTGTTACTAAGTACGGGTTGAACTTTTGGCTACGCTGTTTTACAGGCGTATAATGAAAAATTTATGTAAAAAGGTGTATGCCATGACTGATAAAAATCCCCCTAATGACTCACAACTTACACCTGAACAATTTAGTATTTGTCGTTTAAAAAATACTGAACCGCCTTTTACGGGGAAATATACTTATTGTAAAAAGGCAGGTATTTATCATTGTGTCTGTTGCGGTAACGCTTTATTTAGTTCTGAAACTAAGTATGACTCAGGTTCGGGTTGGCCAAGTTTTTGGGATGTTTTGTCTGCAAGTAGTGTGACTGAGCATGTCGATACGAGTCATAATTTGCATAGAGTTGAAGTGACTTGTCAAGCTTGCGGGGCGCACTTAGGTCATGTGTTTAACGATGGACCACAGCCCACAGGATTACGTTACTGCATTAATTCTGCATCTTTAGATTTAAAGGAATCCGAATAGAGTAATAACAAAAAATCAGTGTGTATATCATGGTTAACGCACGGAGGGTGTAGAGAGAGTTCGCCACTATTTAGAACGAATATAGCTTGCCATCCTTGGCTTCTGAATTCTCAGAATCTTAACTTAATGAGCAGTTTAGTCCATCCTACAGCACGCTCTCCAACGCTTCACGTTGTTTTTCCAACAATTGCTTAATACCCAAGCCAGCTAGTTCTAACATAGCATCCAACTCGTCTTTTCTAAAGGCATGACCTTCTGCCGTGCCTTGAATCTCAATAAAAGCCGCCGCATCATTCATTACCACATTCATATCGGTTTCCGCCTGACAGTCTTCGGCATAATCCATATCTAACACGGGAATACCCTCATAAATCCCCACCGAAACAGAAGCCACTTGCCCATGCAAAGGGCTACTTTTGATTTGTTTGCGTTTGAGCATTTTTTCGATAGCAAGTGATAACGCGACAAACCCTCCCGTAATCGATGCGGTGCGAGTACCGCCATCAGCTTGCAACACATCACAATCGATAGTAATAGTATGCTCACCTAAGGCTTTTAAATCCACCGCTGCGCGTAAAGAACGACCAATTAAGCGTTGAATTTCCAAGGTACGTCCACCTTGTTTACCGTGACTAGCCTCTCGGTTCATACGACTATGCGTAGAACGTGGCAACATACCATATTCGGCAGTTATCCAGCCCTCACCTTTGCCTTTTAAAAAACGTGGCACAGATTTATCGACACTGGCGGTACAAAGTACCCGTGTATCGCCAAATTCAACTAACACTGAACCTTCTGCATGTTTAGTGAAATTACAGGTAAATTTTATCTCTCTTAGTTGATCTGGATTGCGTCCGCTAGGTCTCATGAATATTCTGCCAAAATGAAAAACTGAGCAGTATACCTGAACTGGTTAGTATTTTCTGATAAGTACGCGCTTTATTGATTGTCATGCTGGGCTATAATGATATTTACACTTCGCATTAGTACCTGTTGCATCACGACTATTTAGGTGAAAAAATGATAAAAAGTATGACTGCTTATGCCTGCAATGAGGCAGAAATAAATAATTTAACTATCAACTGTGAAATACGTTCAGTGAATCATCGTTACTGCGACGTCAGTTTAAAATTGCCTGATACTTTACGTTTTATGGAAACAGAGCTACGCGCGTTACTCAGCGCACAAATTAAACGTGGCAAAATTGAATGTTCCATCAATTATAAAAAACCACTGAACCACGGACAAGGTTTTGTCGTCAACCACGACGCACTTGCCGCCTTGCTGGAAGCAACTGAACAAATCGAAGTTCATATCATAACGCCGCAGCCCTTTTCAGCATTGGATGTGCTGGCTTTTCCGGGTATTTTGCAAGAGCCGAGTACCGACAAAAATGAGATCAATGAAGGTGTTACCCATTTAGTCAAACAAACCCTTGCCCATTTAGTGGTCGCACGCGCTAGAGAAGGGGCGCAATTAAAAACCTTGGTTGAAGAACGCTGTACAAAAATACAGCAGTTTGTCGCCGCCGCTAGCGAACGTACCCCAATAATCATGCAGCTTATGCGTGATAAACTAAAAAATAAAATTACCGAATTAGTTGCCCAGCCTGATTTTGATCGTTTAGAACAAGAATTAGTATTCTTAGCCCAAAAACTTGATGTTTCCGAAGAGTTGGATCGCTTAGAAACCCACATCAAAGAAGTAGTGCGCGTACTCCATGAAGAAGAACCCGCAGGTAAACGGCTGGATTTTTTAATGCAGGAACTGAACCGCGAAGCCAACACACTAGGCTCTAAATCTGTCGATACTCAAATTTCACAAATAGCGATTGAACTTAAAGTGCTTATTGAACAAATGCGTGAACAAATACAGAACATAGAGTGATGTTTTATACCGTATCATACCGTAGCCATACACCAAGCAAGCCATTGAACCACAAAGAATTATAGTGTTACGCCATATCATACCGCGTAACACAATCGCGTTATAAGTGTGTACCAAGTGTAATATATATTCACATTTGGTACATCATCTGGAATAAAACAATGGCTACTTTAAGCGACATACAGATAAGGACCGCACTTAGGGAGTTCAACACAAGAAACGCGCATTGCAATGGGTAATCGGGTATTAGCGAACATCGGCGAGTTTTTTGCAGGTCATGAGCCTAGCGATAGAGTGGTTTAAGCTGTTTTATCGTGCGTTGATAAAAGTGGTGGGCAAAAAAGCGTTGCTCACCCTACCTAACTACTCTTTAAAAAAACCGCGTCGGCGAGCAACTTCTGTGACTTTTTTTTCCATCTTGGTAGAGAAAAATTCAAAGAAAGTGACTCGCTTATAATGCGCGATGATTAGCGCGATGACAAAAAAACTAATACCGATAGCAGAATTTTTCCATGAGCTTAATTCCCATTGCCCTGACCATGTGAGGGCGAAATCAGGCAGGATGGGATAGAGATAATAAATAGGCCATTGATAGCCATCACCTCCCATTGAACCCGCTAAATCGGCTAATAAATGTAGGTGGAATGCTAACAGCGACAGTAGAAATACCGTTAGCTTGCGTTGACAAAAATAAGCCATCATCCCCGCTATGAATAGCCCTGCAAATAAATTATGTCCAATAAAGTGGTGATAATCCATATAGTAATGGCTATAAACGTCAAAACGTAAATTCGCTCTATCAACGAAATAACCTAAACCATCTACATCGGGCAGTATGCCTGCCAAGGTAATGCCTAGCCGTGAACGACGATCTAAGGTTACGCCGTTTGCAACGACCCAACTAATAATAAAATGTTGTGGTGGTGTCATGTTTTTACCCTATGTGCTTAATTTTGCCAATAACGCACTAATAAACGTCACTTTCTGTTCAACGCTGGTAAAGTTTTGTGTGAAGCGTAATTTATCCACACCATCAAAGCGGTAACATTGAGCTTGAGTTTGAATGAGGTTAATTAATTGTTCGGTGTTGATGTTGGGTTGGGCGGTGAAAATAATGCGCCCACCGCCTGCATTGGCTTCTATTTTTTTGATACCGAGTAATTCGGCTTTTTGCTTCAATTCGGTGACACTGAACAACGTTTTAACGGGTTCAGGTAACAAGCCGAAACGGTCGATCATTTCTATTTGTAGCTCGCGTAAGTCAGCGGGCGTTTCGGTGTTCGAGAGGCGTTTGTATAACACTAAACGGACGTGAATATCGGGCAGATAATCTTCGGGGATAAGTGCGGCGGCTTGTAGGTCAACTTCCGCACCTTTGTCCATTGGCGTGTCGAGTTCAGGTTGTTTGCCTGATTTTAATGCAGTCACCGCACGTTCTAATAATTCACTGTACAGCGTAAAACCGATTTCTTGAATTTGTCCGCTTTGTTCGTCGCCTAATAATTCACCCGCGCCGCGTATTTCCATATCGTGCGAAGACAGCATAAAACCTG
>NQJH01000183.1 GCA_002256685.1 Methylococcaceae bacterium NSP1-2
AGCTTGTGCGACTGAGGACGGTGCATAGACCTCAGAGGTCTGATAACAATTGCTCCGTCTAACAATGGAAGTCCCTATTTAACACCCGTGAACTCATTACTCACCGTTACTAACCGAGGAAGCCGCCATGCCATTGACTCCCGCCTTACTGCCCCGCCTAATCGAAGCGGTGGCAAACGCCATAGCAAGCAACGCCGAAGAAGTCACCGCCTTAGATCAAGCCATCGGTGATGGCGATCACGTCATTAATTTACAACGTGGACTTAACGCGCTGATGGCACAGCGTGAAGAATTAAGTCAACTGGATTGGGTAACGGCTTGGCAGAAAATGGGCATGATCTTAATGTCAACCATCGGTGGCGCGTCAGGTTCATTGTTCGGCACTTTGTTTGTCACGATGAGTAAAGCCGCTCGCGATCAAAGCATCAACCAACAAACTTTTGCCATGATTTTTAAAGCAGGTGTAGAGTCGGTTAAACAACGCGGCAAAGCCGACGCAGGTGAAAAAACCATGCTCGATGTCTTAATCCCCGTAGCGGATTATTTACAAACAGCCATAGCGGTTAGCTTGCCTGAGCTATTAGAAACCGTCCCCAAAGTCGCTATCGCGGGCATGGAATCCACTCGCGATATGTTAGCCACTAAAGGACGCGCCTCTTATTTAGAAGAACGTTCACTGGGTCACATTGATGCAGGCGCGAGAACCAGCCAGTTAATGATTTGTGCGATTGTGGCAGTGTTAGCCGAATAAGCTATCTAAAATTGTAGGGTGGGCAAGCTTTTTGCCCACCACATTAACTTTCTTAACAGCCCCAACGTAACGCCGCCGTATGCACAGGCGCGTCCCATAACGCCAGCAATTCTTCATCCATCAAGCTCAAGGTAATCGAACAGCCCGCCATATCAATCGACGTGGTGTAATTACCCACCAAAGACCGCACGATATTAACCCCGCGTGCTTGCCAAAACTGCGCGGCTAATTCATAAATCAAATACAACTCCATTAACGGAGTCGCGCCAAAACCGTTGATGTGTAATAACACCGCTTGCCCTGCTTGTGGCTGTAACTCTGCATCAATCGCAGTGGCTAAGTGTTCGACAATTTCAGTAGCACTGCTTAACGGCAGGGTTTTGTGTCCACGTTCGCCATGAATACCTACCCCCATTTCCATTTCAGTGTCAGTGATAGTAAAAGTAGGATGACCTAAGGCGGGTACAGTGCAGCTAGTCAACGCCACGCCCATTGAGGCGGTTGCCGCATTGACTCTATCGCCTAACGCTTTACAGGTTGCTAAATCTGCACCACTTTCTGCCGCTGCACCGACAATTTTTTCCACGATAAGTGTACCTGCCACGCCACGCCGTCCGGTACTGTGCGCTTTTGACAAGGAAACATCATCATCCACTAACACAGTCGCATTCGAGCAATCCAACATTTCAGCGGCGATTTCAAAATTCATCACATCGCCCGCATAATTTTTCACGATGAATAACACGCCCGCTTCACCCGCTACCGCTTCTGCGGCAGCAAGCATTTGATCAGGCGTAGGCGAAGTAAAAACTTGTCCAGGACAAGCGGCATCCAACATGCCAACGCCAACAAACCCCGTATGCAACGGCTCATGCCCCGAACCACCACCAGAAATTAATGCCACTTTATTAGGCTTAGGCTGAAGGCGTTGTACAAAATGCGGTTGGCTATTGAGTTGAATAATATCGCTATGCGCTTTAGCAAAACCACTGAGACTTTCATCCAACAGTGTATCTACTTGATTAATAAATTTTTTCATAACCGCTGCCTTGTGTAGTAAAGGATTAAAGTGCTTTTATGGGTTTTCATGCTTAGATGGAACAGTTGCTTTTAAACCTCAGAGGTCTAAGTCACCACCTTAAATGGATAGCTCTTTTATGGCTGCTGTCAACGCTTGCAGGTCTGGCAACACCCAAGTCGGTTGATAATCAGAATCGACTAAATCAGCTTCGCTAGAGATACCTGTCAACACCATCAGGCTACGAATACCGGTGTTTACCGCGCCTAAAATATCGGTTTCTAAGCGATCACCAATGGCGACAGTTTCGTCAAGCGAAGCCCCTAATAAAGCGATGGCTTGTTGATAAATAATCGGCTCAGGTTTACCGATGCACACGGGCGCGACACCAGAAGCTGTTTGAATAGCGGCTAAAATCGCGCCATTACCATGTGTGATGCCGTGTTCAGTCGGTAACGTGGTATCCGCATTCGTGCCAATAAATTTTGCCCCATTACGCACATTTAACGTAGCCGTGGCTATTTTATCCCACGTCAATGTGGAATCTTTACCAACCACCACCACATCCGCTGTTACATCATACAAATCTGTCAAAATAAAACCGCGTTCTGCCAATGGCTGACTCGCGCCATCTTCACCTAACACATAAACCCGCGTCTTAGTTGGCTCATAATGTTCTGCTAAGTACAGGGCAGTAGCGATACCCGAAGTCAAAATTTGATCCAATGCCACCGTTACGCCCATTTTTTCTAACTTGGTGACATACTGCTCACGGGTCAAACTGGCATTATTAGTGGCTAAAATGAAGCGAATTTGTTTATCGCGTAGCAGTTGGAAAAACTCTATTAAACCAGCGATGGCTTTATCGCCATGCCATAAAACACCGTCCATATCGATGATGAGTGCTTTAATATTGGAAAAATCTTGCATGATGTGGGTCTCGAAAAGTAACAATGATGATGTGAATATAGTTAAGTATTATGCTGTTAGCATCAAAAAATGTCGAATAATGCAGCTTCCATTTTTAGACTAGGCAGTTGCCCTCAGACCTCAGCGGTTTTTAAAACCGCTGAGGTCTATGCTATGTTACTGTATTGTTAATTCGCGCTTTACAGAACCGCTAATTGAAAAATGCGGTAAAATACACAATAAGCATCACCGCCCTCCCCTGCTAACAAACTAACTTAAAACATAAAATTATGACTATTTCACTCACTGAAACTGCCGCCGCGCAGATTAAAAAACAACTGGAAAAACGCGGTTCAGGGATAGGTTTAAAATTGGGCGTAAAAAAATCGGGTTGCTCAGGTTACGCCTATGTACTGGATTACGCGGATAAACTCAATGATGATGACTCGGTATTTGAAGATTTTGGCGTTAAAGTTATCGTCTCTGCCAGTGATCTTGAAATTGTAGACGGTATCGAACTGGATTATCGCCGCGAAGGCATTAATGAAGCCTTCCAATTTAATAACCCCAATGTCAAAGGCACTTGCGGCTGTGGCGAAAGCTTTTCCGTTAGTTAGTTTTACCGTGGAGTGACACGCTTTAGCTATTTCCTAGCCAATAGCTAAAGCTATTGGACTCCTGCCATCAACACCTTACCTCTATTCAAAAGAATCTAAAAAATGCCCCTACTCCGTTTATCAAACATCTCCATCGCCTTCGGCACACACGCCCTACTTAAAAATTCCGACTTTCAACTCGATGCTGGCGAACGCGTCGGTTTACTCGGTCGTAATGGCGAAGGAAAATCCACGCTGATGAAAATTATCGCCGGCAATATCCACGCCGATCATGGCGACATCTGGCGACAACCTGAATTAAAACTGGCGTGGTTAGAACAATCCCCAGACTTACCCGATGATGCCACCATTTATGACGCAGTAGCCGCTGGCTTAGGCGAATTAGGCGAATGGATTACTCGCTATCACCATTTGTCTTTAACAATGGATTATGAAGACGAAAAAGCCCTCAACGAATTAGGCGACTTACAGCACAAACTCGAAGCCCAGAACGGCTGGCATTTTCAACAACGTGTTGAAAACACCCTAAGCAAACTGGATTTACCACCCGACTTAAAAATTAACAGCTTATCAGGTGGTTGGAAACGCCGTGTTGCGCTGGCAAAAGCCCTAGTTATCGAGCCAGAAGTCTTATTATTAGACGAACCGACCAACCATTTAGACTTTGAATCCATCACTTGGCTAGAAGAACAACTGCTTAACTTTCAAGGCGCAGTATTATTCGTCACCCATGACCGTGCTTTTTTACAAAAACTCGCCACCCGTATTATTGATTTAGACCGAGGCAATCTAGTGTCATGGCAAGGCACTTATGACGACTACCTACGCCGCAAAGCCGCCGCGTTAGAAGACGAAGCCAACCAAAACGCCGAATTTGACAAAAAACTTGCCGATGAAGAAGTCTGGATTAGACAAGGCGTAAAAGCCCGCCGCACCCGCAATGAAGGACGTGTGAGAGCCTTAGAAGCCTTACGCGCCGAACGCGCCCAACGCCGTAACACTCAAGGCACGGCGAAAATGGCGTTAGAAACAGGCGATAAATCAGGCAAAAAAGTCATTGAAGTCACCGATGTCGATTTTGGCTATGGCGACAGAACTATCATTAAAAACTTCTCCACCCTAATCCAACGCGGCGACAAAATTGGTTTAGTCGGTGCCAACGGCGCGGGTAAATCCACGCTATTAAAATTATTACTGAAAGAATTAGAACCCACCAGCGGTATAGTCGAACAAGGCACAC
>NQJH01000397.1 GCA_002256685.1 Methylococcaceae bacterium NSP1-2
GAATTGGGTAACTTCCATACCGTTGAGCCAGACTTCCCAGCCTAATCCCCACGCGCCTAAAGTGGGCGATTCCCAGTTGTCTTCGACAAAACGAATGTCGTGTTCAAGTAGGTCAAAACCCAATACCCGCAATGAACCTAAATACAATTCCTGAATGTTGTCAGGCGAGGGTTTTAACATCACTTGGTATTGGTAGTAATGTTGTAAGCGGTTGGGATTTTCACCAAAACGCCCGTCAGTTGGACGGCGTGAGGGTTGAACGTAGGCGGCGTTCCAAGGCTCAGGACCAATAGCGCGTAGGAAGGTAGCAGGGTGAAATGTACCTGCACCGACTTCTTGATCTAAAGGTTGTAATAATACACAGCCTTGTTCTGCCCAGTAGGCTTGGAGGGCGAGAATAAGTCCTTGAAAAGTAGATAAATCGTATGAAGTATTCGACACGGTAGCAAGTATAGGTAAATAAAAAGTGAGCAATTATAGCGTAGAAACTGTTGGCACATTAACGGCTTCGTTAAAAAGTAGCATTCTCCCTAAGCCAAACAGCCGATTTGTATAGTTGTTTAACGGTTATAGCGCGTTAAAAATTGACTTTGATAGCTTCAAAAGTAGAATGGTGGGTTTATTTTCGTCTGGCATCCGCTGGATTTTTATTGAGTACACAAAGGAAAAGAGTCAATGAGTCACACCCTATATACCGCGCCCGTGCAACGAGTTCAACGTTGTGAATTAGCCGTCCCTGGTTCAAACCCTGATATGTTTGAAAAAGCCATGAAAAGTGGCGCGGACTTTATTTTTCTTGACCTTGAAGATGCTGTCGCTCCAGACGACAAATTACAAGCGCGTAAAAATATCATTGAAGCGATTAATGATTTGGATTGGAAAGGTCATGGCGTAACGGTTTCCGTGCGTATCAATGGCTTAGATACTCAATACATGGTGCGTGATGTCGTCGATTTAGTCGAACAAGCGGGCAGTAAAATCGACACAATTTTAATTCCTAAAGTCGGCGTTTATTCAGACGTTTACATGGTTGAAGCCATGCTGAATCAGTTAGAAATGCAGCAAGGTCTTAAAAACCGTATCGGTATTGAAGCGTTAATTGAAACCGCGTTAGGGATGGCAAATGTTGAAGACATTGCTAAACAAGGCGCGTTAGGCGGTCGTTTAGAAGCCCTGCATTTTGGTGTGGCTGATTATGCCGCGAGCAATCGTGCAAGAACTACTAATATCGGCGGTTTAAATCCTGATTATCCAGGCGATCAATGGAATTTTGCGATTAGCCGCATGACGGTTGCCTGTCGCGCTTATGGTTTACGTCCGATTGATGGCCCCTTTGGTGATTTTAAAGACCCAGAAGGTTATAAACTGGGTGCAAAACGCGCGGCGGCTCTAGGTTGTGAAGGTAAATGGGCAATTCATCCGTCACAAGTGGCATTAGCTAATGAGGTATTTACGCCACCTGCGGCAGAAGTCGAAAAAGCGAAACGTATTTTAGTAGCATTGCAAGAAGCGGCGGCACAAGGCAAAGGCGCGGCGGCATTAGATGGTCGTTTAATTGACGCGGCTTCTGAGAAAATGGCGAATAATGTGGTAAGAGCGGCTGAGGCGATTGCGGCTAAGACTCGTTTACGCGCTTTTCTTTAGATAATACCAAGCCTATAATGACGCTGTATTAGAACCTCAAATTGAAACACATAAGCCATGAATCCTATTAATCAGCTACGTTTTGCCGTTAGTGACCGCATCGATGATAAAGATGTCAGCCCGTCACACGTCTCTTTGGCGTTGCTGGGTGAGTTTCAAAGAGATGTGAGCGATTTTTTAAAAGGATCGAACCGTGATGTTGATCCGTCTAAGGTTCTAGTTTCAATAGAGAATGGTTCACTGTCTATGGTAGCAAGCGAGTTGTTGCTTGCTGCAAGTATGCTATGGGTTGATCTTGAACATTTAAAAGCTAAGGATTCTCTGAGTTTAATTGACCCAAAACGGGCAAGTATAGTGGAGCGTTGGCAATTAATCGCTCAAAAAAATCCAGATAGACGCTATTTAGTTGCGGATCAAACGTCTCAAGTGTCTTTTTTTTCAGTCGATTCAACATCTGACTTTCATAAAATGGATGATATGTGGGTGGGTGTAGAAAAATATTTGTACGGTTATGTTTTTGATATAGGCGGAAGTCCTAAAGCCAATGTTCATCTTAAACTGGAAAATGGCGTGACGTTGCTCATTGATGCCACTAAAAAATTATTAGTTCAAGGTGAAAATCGCTTATATCGTCATGCGTTGCTTCATATTACAGCAGAGGAAAATTTGATTACAGGTAAATTGCGCAACTACAAATTAGTTAAATTTGATAATTATCAACCTAACTATGACGAAGCTGAATTTAATCTCATGGTAGAGCGAGGAACTAAAGCTTGGGCAGATGTCCCCGATGCAACTGAATGGTTAGAAACCCTGCGTGGTAATCACGCATGAAGCCATCGGTTCTGTTAGATACCAGTTTTTTCATTTCACTTGTTGATAGTAATCGTACCAATCATAATTTTGCAAATCAATACTATAAACATCTACTTGAGCAGAGCATACCTATCTATTTTTCCACCATTGTAGCGGCAGAATTTGGGATTAAACAGCCAATCACAGATTTGCAGCTCAAAAATTTTCGGATACTTCCATTCAATATTACTCACTCAATAGAAGCTGCTCATATATGGAATTTACTTGACGGGCGTGATAGTGGTGATAATCGTTCAGTAGTTCGTGATGATATGAAAATAATAGCGCAAGCTTTGCATGAAAAAATACCATTTATTTTGACAGATGACGCTAAGACCTTTTACAAATATTGTGAGCGACTACGAGTCTCAAATAATTTAAATATTAGAGCAATAAAATTAGTAGATGGTTTTGATGCCAGTGCATTACGACTGGACGGACAGAAAAACATTGAGGGTTTTTAGCTATTAAC
>NQJH01000184.1 GCA_002256685.1 Methylococcaceae bacterium NSP1-2
AACGCCACGAAAAATCTTTCATCTTATCGCCTAAGTTGAAAGCATATTCTTGTGAGTCATAGGTTTTATTTTTGCCATAAAAACCAAAAGTCTGCCAAGTGGTTTTAATGTCTGCGCTGGCTTCAAATTTTTCTGGCATTTTAGTAGTCATCTCGATGACACCACCGATAGAGTTACCCGAATACATTGCAGAGAAAGGACCGTACATCACATCAACCCGTTCAATTTCATTAGGCGATACCATGTTCCAACGTGGTGAACCTGTGTTGCCATTGTTATTGCCTAGCAAGGAAGACAACTGAATACCATCGGCATAAATTAAACCTCGCGCACTTAAACCCGTACCCGAAGTACGCCAACCCACAGGCGCGTTAGTATCACCGACATAACGTTTACGCACCTGAATGCTGGGCAGGTATTTAACGGTGTCCTCCGCGTTCATCGCGTTGATGGTGTTATCTATTTGTTTAGCGGTAACGCTTTCTGTAGTGGCAGGTAGTTGATATTTCTCTTTAGTGGTCATCTCCGCTGGTGAGGCTTTGTCGGTGACGGTCATTTCTGGCATTTCTTTAGCCGTATCAGTCTTTGCAGGTGTTTTGCTTTCAGCAATAGCGAATGGTGAGGTCAATAGCAGTACACACAGTAAGGTGCGTGGAAAGGGGGGTTGAGTATGAATCATAGTCTTCTCGGATATTATTATAATAAGTGATAGGGTACGCATTGCGTACCCTACTTTTTAGTGGTTAATATTTAAACGACGCATTCACAAAAAAAGTGCGTTGTGGAAAAGGGTGGTTTTCAAAGGCATTGGTATTAAAGACATTATCAATACCTGCCGAAACACTGCTTTTTAAATTTTTATAGACAGGGAGTTTATAAACGGTTTTTAAATCCACAAACGTGGATTCATCCGTACCACCCATCACCTGACTGGCGACATCGGTATTGGTCAAGGTTTGGAAAGAATCACTGCGATAGCGAACACCAACCGATCCATCCCACACAGGCATAATGTGGTAAGTGACCGTACCATTAATTTGTAGTCTAGGAATACGATCCCACTGATTACCAACTAATATCTGGTTACGCGCATTTTTGGTAATTTCTTTATCCATGATCGTGGTGTTGAGCATCAGATCAACAGGTAGTTTGAATACTTCATTTTGTTGAAAGGTTAAATCGACACCAACGGTTTTTGTTTGGTCAATCGGCAAAAAGGTCGTGGTCGTTTGACCATTAATCGTTTGTTGCGTATTGGCAATTTCATCGCCGACTTTATCGTAGAAGATATTTGCACGGACGTAACCTCTGGGAAGATCGTACTGCACCATGAAATTATTAAACAAACCATGTTCAGGGCCTAAACCAGGAAAGGCAATGGTTTGACTGTTTAACCTAGATTGACTGGTGAACATTTCTTCAGCAATCGGAAAGCGATAGGCTTTAGAGAATGAATAACGGAATGTCCACGCATTGGGCGAAAACTCTATGGAAGCCTTGGGAGAAATGCGTGAGGCATCACGGTTTTCATAATTTTGGATGCGTAATTTTGACGTGGCAGGCAAGGTGTAATCATAAGCATGACCATCGGATGCTTGCCAAATGTCATATCTCGCGCCTGCCATCACACTCCAATCAGGTAAAAATCGCCATTCCATCTGTGAAAACAGCGCGTTAGTTTGGGTTGTACCGCCATTATCATTAAGCACCGCATTGGTCGTACCCGCCGCATAATTGTTGCTGCTATAGGTTTTAACGCCCAAAGTAGCGTGGTTAAATTGATAACCACCCATGAACGACAAATCATCGCGCCCTAAGAATTTATCAGTGGCGAGTTTCAAATCATAGGTTGCCCACCACGGTTTTTCATCGACAATCTGACCTTTATTTTGATTGAGTGGATGGTTAGGATTGAGATTGGAACTGACCGCATGGTTTTTAGCATCATAATAACTCGCGGTGGTATCAATTTTCCAATTGGTGGATATTTTGCCTTTTAAACTTAAACCGTAGTTGTAGGCGTTGCGTTCGGTAGTACTAACACCAAATACTGAACCAGGAACGACGATATTTTTATTAAAGAGTGCATCGTAATAGTTGGTATTAGCAGACAAGCCACCACCATTAGGATTGGCTTTAGTTGCTGCGGTTGCGCCGCCCCAGTTGGTAGTGCCATTGGCGTTTCTTAGCAAGCTATTGGGATTATCAACAGTATCTTGGCGATTTTCATAAGCGAAGGTGAAGCGACCTTGTAAATCCTCGGTAAAGTCATAACCCATCTTCATTTTATACAAATCAGTAATGGGTTGAGATGTACCAATATCACCGTAAGCAATTGCAGGTGCGGCGGAGGGGAGTTGATAATTTTCACCGCCTGTTACTCTACCAAGTGCGGCTTGTGCGGTTCTTTGCGCAGCGGTGCCAGTTAGTGGAGTAGTCTGAGCTGCTGCATTGATAGTTTGTGGCTGACCTTCGTTTTCCAGATGGTTGTAAGAACCCCAAATACTGAACTTATCAAAGCGGTTGCCCGCAGACACAAAGGTTTTAAAGCCATCTAAGGTTTCATTACGTCCTGAACGGTGCATGGTTTGGAACATCCCCATTGCATCGACTTGGGCTTCAAATTTATCAGGCATTTTGGTGATTAGATTCACCACACCACCCATTGAATTACCGCTATATTGGGCTGAAAAAGGGCCATAAAGCACTTCTGAGTATTCAATTTCACTCGGAGAAACCATAGACCAGCGTGGTGCGCCGCTGAACGTAGTTCGCAACGGATTATGTAACGGCATTCCGTCACCATAAACCATTGAGTGCGCGGTTTGAAACGAGTTTGAGCCACGAATTCCCAACGTGCCATTAGGATCACCCATGTAGCGTTTGCGTATCAATACACCCGGTGAATATCTCAAAGTATCTTCAGAAGTAGTGGCATTGATTTTGGTTTTAATATCAAGCGCGTCAACTGTATAACTAGGGGTTGCCTTGCTGGTGTTTGGAAATAACCGATCGGTAAGATTGGCATCTGTTACCGTCATTTCTGGCATTTCTTTGGTTTTATCAGCCGTTGCAGGTTTAGCGATAGCATCGGCAGCTATCGCGCTGCTCAAATAACCTACACCTAAGAGTAATACAATTTTTTTCACGCGCTTTCCTTTGTTGTAATTTTTACACAATTAGTGGTAATTGGGCAATAATATAAGCAAAATTCAAGCCAAATTAAAAATGTTGCGTATTTCCGTACTAAAACACCTTAGTAAAGAGAAAATACAAGCTGATTTTATGAAAAAAATGAGTGATATGACGCATATCATGTGTTAAATAACACAGTTTAATAAATCGCCTTCATGAAACCCTGTTAAAACCGACTTGTAGAGAGTGCTAAACGAGGATAATCGGATAAAAAACTATTTTGTGGGTTTTTTAAAACCCTGACAATCAATGCTGATGCGTTGTACGGGGTTATCTAATTTTAAAGCGGTTAATTGCCCACCCCAAAGACAACCGGTATCAATCGCGTAACAATTAGGTCCTTCATAATAGCCTAGCGTAGACCAGTGACCGAAGATGACCCGCATATCAGCATTTTTACGATTGGGTACGTCAAACCACGGTAATAAATGTTCAGGCTGAGACCCTAAACAACCGCTGTTAGCAAAGTCTAAGCGACCTTCGGCATCGCAATAACGCATTCGGGTAAAGCAGTTAATAATAAAGCGTAGCCGTGACATGCCTCTTAGATTAGGTGACCAAAGATTAGGTTTGTTGCCATACATTTGTTTTAAAAAGTTCTGATAATCCGGTCTTCTTAATGCCTGTTCTGCGATTAACGCCATTTTTTGGGTTTTTTTAAAATCCCACTGCGGTGGTAAACCCGCATGAACTAAACAAAAATTCTCATTGTAATGAAACAATGGTTGATGTCTGAGCCAATCAATCAGCTCGTTTCTATCGGGTGATTCCAGCACTTGATTTAACGCATCTTTTTTATTGGTCGCTCTCTCCATACACGAGGCGGCTAGCAAGTGCATATCATGATTACCCAATACGGTCACCGCAGAACTGCCCAATGATTTAACAAAGCGTAGCGTTTCTAAGGATTTAGGACCACGATTCACCAAATCACCAGCAAACCAAAGCTGATCAGTGGTTTTATCAAAAGCAATTGCATCAAGTAGTCTTAATAAATCATCAAAACAGCCCTGAATATCACCAATAGCGTAAATAGACATTTTAATTAATGTAAAACTCTGGGAATGGACAAGGTAAATTGAGGAATGGGCGCGTCAAAATCATCACCATCATCTGAACGCATTGTATAGTGACCCTGCATAATACCGACGGGGGTTTCCAATATCGCGCCGCTAGTATAGCGAAAGCTTTCACCCGGTTTAAGATAAGGTTGCTCACCAATTACCCCTTCACCACGCACTTCCTGAACTTTGCCGTTTGCATCGGTAATTAACCAATGTCGCTGTAATAATTTTGCAGACACTGCGCCTTCATTAGTAATGGTAATGGTGTAAGCATATTATTTTTTTCATTCATGGTTAGATTATTATGTAGTGTGTTGATTATTTCATCGTAACTGATAGTTAAACGCAAATAACGATTGTCTATCAAAAGGCTAAACATAACAGATTATCATATCAACTCAAATCCTGATACGGATTATGGCTAGACGGATTTTAACGCTAGCAAAATCTTTCACTCTAACTTTCGAGTTAGGCTAAACTGGACATCACACACGCTAGCCGTCACTCACCACCAAGTTACTGATATAAGCCAGCACTGACACTATTCTATCCGAGTTTACGGATCATCAAAATTTATGACCTACATAGGAAAAAAAACGGCTAATCTGCTTTTTATTATCATCGTGCTAGTAACGGCTGGCTTTATGTTGTCTAGCCTTGAAACCGCAAGGCAACAACAAATACAGCTTTCCAAACAAAAACTGCTGCAAGAAGCGATTGCACATTTTGATAATATGGTGGTTACTCGAAGCTGGAGTGCTATATACGGTGGTGTTTACGTTAAACAAAACGCGGAGTTAGTACCGAATCCTTATCTAAAAGACAATTTCATTCTGGATGCGCAAGGCAACACACTCATCAAAATTAACCCTGCGTGGATGACGCGGCAAATTTCAGAACTTTCCAATCAGCGCAGTCGCTATTTTTATAAAATTACCAGTTTAAAACCGCTAAATCCAAATAATGCCGCTGATGCGTTTGAAACCGAAGCACTCCGCTATTTTGAAAACCACCGTGATGAAAAATACTACTATCACCTGAGTAGCGATAATAAAGCCTTTGATTTTATGGGTGCGTTAAAAATAGAACCCGCCTGTTTGCAATGTCACGAAAACCAAGGTTATCGACTAGGTGATGTACGCGGCGGTATTCGCGTTTCCATCCCCACTGATTTATTTCAACAAGAGATGCACGCGCTACAATTACAGACCAGAAAAAGCCAGTTTTTTGTCTTGCTAAGTGCTGTGATTGTCTTGAGCATTTTCTACTATTTTTTAAGAATAATTTATCGTTATCAAAAAAACATTGAACAAACCAATAAATCCCTAGAAGCAAGAGTCCTCGAAAGAACGCAGGGCTTAGAAAAAATGTATCAGCACGAAAAATACGTTAAAGACCTGCTAAGCACCCTATCCGATGTTAATGAATTATTGTTAACAGCAATTTCTGTGGAAAGCGTGCTACAAAATAGCGTAGAGCAACTGGCGAACCATCCCTATTATCATTGTATCTGGGTCGGTTTAATCGACAATGATCGTTTAGATATTGCCCATAAAGCCGATAAAAATAACGCTATGCTTGAGCAAAACAGCTATCACTTAAGCTGTGAAGTCGCTAATCAACAAGTATCAGCAGCGGCTCAGGCAATCGCGCACAATCGCACAATCATTGAACGCTATAAACCTGTACAGCAAGAACAAGACTCTGAAACACCTTTACATTGGTTTATTGCTATTCCTCTGCAATATCCTGAGGCGCAAGTATTCGGCGTGTTTGCTATTTACTCAGAGCGTACCGAAGGCTTTGAAGCTGAAGAAGTGAATATACTGGAAAGGCTGGCGATGGATCTAGGCTTAATCCTGCATTCGCATCAACAAAAAGCCATTTTAGAAAAAATGGAAACTAATCGAATTTCCAATTATGAAGAAACGATTCTCGCCTTCGTCAATATTATTGAACAACGTGACACCTATACCGCTGGTCATACCATTCGAGTTGCAGAATATTGTAAAAAAATCGCCCTTGCTTTAGGTATCGATGCAGAGACTACTAAAAAACTAGAGCAAGCCGCTATTCTTCATGATATAGGCAAAGTCGCCACACCGGATGCAGTGCTGTTAAAACCGGGGCAACTCACCGCTATTGAATATGAGTTAATCAAACAACATGCTTATGCGGGTTATAACATGTTATCCAAAATTGATATGTACAAAGACCTTGCAGAAATTATTCGTTATCATCATGCCCGCTATGATGGCAAAGGTTATCCAGAAACCCATCATCCTGATGAGGTGCCGTTTTTATCCTACATTATGGCAGTTGCCGATGCTTTTGATGCCATGACGACCAATCGTATTTATAAACCAAGACAAACCGTTGCTGAAGCTTTAGCAGAAATCAAACGTTATTCAGGCACACAATTTCATCCGAAAGTGGCTAAAATTGCGATTGAAGTATTGGATAACATTGAAATTATTCAGACCAGTCAAGCACCTAGCAATGAATTAGAACAAAAACGGTTTTCTTATTTTTTCTGTGATTCGTTAACCGAACTTTATAACGAAAGTTATTTACAAATTGCCCTAACCAATACCGAGCATAAGCATATTGTTTTAGTTTTGTGCTTATTAAATGACTTTTCCCAATACAACAAAAAACACGGCTGGAATGAGGGTAATAAACTATTGATACAATTGGCAAAAGAACTTAAAGCCCAGTTTCCGCAGGCGACTGTTTTTCGTTATCACGGTGATGACTTTGTATTGTTATTTGAACAGCCGATAGTCTGGGATAAAACTTATTTTAAACAAATGCCGCTGCTCAGAGGTAACAGTATTGACGTACAAGTCAAACAGTTTGAGATGGAAGCGGGGCATCATGGTATGCCTTTTTAGCGGGCATAACCTTGCGCAACAATCGCCAAACCACGCAACACTAAATCAGCATCAACCAGCGGCGTAACACTCAAATGTGGAGCGATTAACGCCGCATCACCACCCGTTAAAATCACCGACAGCACGTCAGTTTGTTTTGCCAACACCTGCTCAATTAAACCAATAGCCGCCAATAACGTACCGCTATAAATTGCCGCTTCGGTAAAGTTCGCTGCTTCTAATGGATAGCTGGTATTATCAAATGCCAGTGCCGCCGTTCCAGCGGCTAAGGATTTTTTCATCATCATGACACCTGAACTAATCAATCCGCCTAAATGTTGACCCTGAGCATTGATTAAATCCACAGTAATCGCCGTACCGCAATCAACGATACACGCGGGTATTGTATAAAAATGTCGCGCCGCAACGAGAGCTAACCAACGATCAACTCCTAATTTTTCGGGCGGTGTATAGGCATTAATAATACCGAAGCTTTGTCTTTCTGAATTAACGCGAATAATCTTAACGCATGGCCACAAAGCAACGGCAACCGCAATAACTAACGCCAGTGTGTCATTAGCGGTCACACAAGCAAGCGCAATTCGTTCAGGAGGAGTAAGGTGTTGCCAGCGTTTAAGCAATTCTTGTTCATTAAGCTGTTGATTAAACAATGGCTCCCCTGTCACCAATTGCTCATTATTCACCACCGCCCACTTGAGGCGCGTATTACCCATATCAACAACTAAATTCATGGGTTTACGCCACTAAAACTGACTTCACCCGACGCAAACGCTTGAACAGTGCCATTGTCACGTTTAAGCAATAACAGACCATCATCATTCACGCCCTCAACAATGCCAGTAATTGATTGCTGAGCAATAAATAATGTCGCAGGTAAGCCTTTTAAACAATCATAACGCCGCCATTCATCGAGATACGCTTTAATCCCTACGGTCTCAAAACCGGCAATCACCGGAAGAATATGATTTAATAACGTGCCAGCCAGTGCATTTCTAGCAGGACGCTGCCCTGTGATTTGCGTTATATCTGTCCATGCTTGCGTGATATTTTGTGCTTTGCTTTTGGGTAAAAATAAATTCAACCCGATGCCAATCACCACACTGCAAGGACCATCGGATTCACCAGAAACCTCGATTAAAATACCACCCAATTTTTTACCCTGACACATAATATCATTCGGCCATTTCAAACCAACTTCATGGATATGTTGTTCTCGTAACGCCCTAATCACCGTCACACCCACTGCTAAACTTAAACCCGCGATTGCCGCATAACCGCCTTGTGGAAACTGCCAACCTATTGATAAATAAATATTACTTCCAAAAGGCGACACCCATTCTCGCCCGCGTCTCCCCTTCCCTGCGGTTTGTTGTTCAGCAAAACAAACATATCCAGAAGCGACTTGGTGTCGCGCTTGTTCCACTAAATAACGATTAGTCGAATCGATTTGATCATGAATTTCTAACCCACTGATTAAGGCTTTACTCTGCTTATTAAGTGCCGCTTCAATTTTTTCCACTGCTAATAATTGGTTAAATCTAACTGTTCAGACAAGTGCTGTATATGCTTCCAAACTGCCGCACGACTGATACCCAGTATTTCAGCTAACAGCGTTCCAGAGTGAAACTCACCATCTGCTAACAGCGTCAGAATTTTTTTTTGTTTATCAGCAAGAAGCATGGCGTTTATTCCGTGTACGTTGAGTGAGTATTGTGCCGGCTAATCACTTGCTCAATTTGCTGAAAAACATCCCTACCGTTTGCATCTTTAGCCACTGCCATTAAAAATAAACATTTTCCACCACTTTTATTAGCCCAACATTCACCGACTAGATTTTTTTCGCGTGAATCATCATTAGTTCGATAAACTTCCCCTTTATACTCAACCACCAACAAACGCCCATCATTCAATTCAACCACAAAGTCAGGATAAAAATACCCGTTTGCTAAAGGCAAGCGAAACGACGCTTGCTCCCGCCTGACTAAATTTCTAATCCAATGCTTAACCTGTGAGTTTGCATCGATTGCCTTGGCACATTCAAACTCTTCACCCGTGCTTTTTAAATCTTCAATAACAAGGTAGTAATGTTTAGCGAATTGAAACCTACCCTGATAATAAGGCGGTCTGGCGGGGTAATTGTCTGGTTTGAACTGATACGAAAAATCAAAACTGGTTTCCAATGAAGTTGCACTTTCAAATAATGAAAATTGAAACTCAAAGCCTCTAAGCCCGTTAAAGGAATCTGTCTGGTTTGAGTAAGATTGCGGAGTAACTGACTGAGAAATAACAAACAACTGGCTTGATTAATATCGGGCTGTTTAACTTTGCGGTCTAACCAACGCACTAAATCCGTTTCTGTAATACCACTTTCTACCCAATCCAAATTCTCAACTTCACTTTCCCCTGCGGTTTTATAAAACACTTTTTCACCCGCAATATCAACTTCAAAATGTTTTGCTGTTTCTTTTAATTCAAACTGCGGCAATTCGGCGGGGTAATTTTGTAAAGACCAGTTGCCAGACAAATATAAAAAACTATCGGGGGTTAATAATTCCAGCAAATCATCTTGCACACAGCATAATTGCGGCAATGCTGCGAACACTTCACCACGCATTGCAGGGGCTTTGTTACTCTCAATCCGTAAATTATGAAATTCAACTTGTGCGGCAATGTGTTTTTTTGCCACTCCAGAAACGGTTTTCAATAATTGCTTAGTGACT
>NQJH01000017.1 GCA_002256685.1 Methylococcaceae bacterium NSP1-2
AATTGATGCTAATAAATGGGCAGTCAGTTCACGAGGTTTTAACGGTCGTCGGGCTAATAAATTACTGGTTCTAATCGATGGTCGTAGTGCCTATACTCGTTCTTTTGCTGGCGTATACTGGGAAAATCAGGATGTCATGATGGAAGACATCGACCGTATCGAAGTTATTCGAGGTCCAGGAGCAACCTTATGGGGAGCTAATGCAGTCAATGGTGTCATCAATATTATTAGCAAAAATTCATCGAAGACACAGGGTGGTTCATTAAATGCAGGCGGCGGCACTGAGGAGCAGGGTTTTGGTTCATTTCGTTATGGCACAAAATTCGGTGCAGATACCACAGCTAGAGCCTACATCAAAGGCTTTAATCGTGGTCAGAACACCTTGTTATCAGGCAACAAAGCGGGTGATGACTGGAGTAAAGTGCAAGGCGGTTTTCGTATGGATTCACAATTAAGCACACAGGATGCGCTAACCGTTCAAGGTGATATTTATCAAACCAATATCAATCAGTTTTCTTATTATGCACAACTGGCACCCCCTTTTCAGCTTACCGAAAATGATAGCGATCACGCGTATGGCGGTAATCTGCTCGGTAAATTGCAACATACTTTTTCGCCAACGTCGGATTATTCGTTACAGTTTTATTACGATACTTACACGCGCAATGAAGTTCCACTCTATGAAAAACGCGATACACTGGATATTGATTTTCAGCACCGTTTCACTTTATTAGACTGGCATGAAATTGTTTGGGGACTGGACTACCGTTTTGGTCATGACAAACTTATTGGTAAACAAATACAAAATGGTACAACTCCCTATAATATAAATCCAGCCAGTGTGAATGACCAAGTAATCAGTGGCTTTATTCAGGATGAAATGGCACTGATAGACAATAAACTCTGGTTAACGATAGGTTCCAAATTTGAACACAACGATTACAGTGGTTTCGAGGGTCAACCCTCCGCGAAGATTATGTGGGCTCCCCATAATCAACATCGGCTGTGGGCTAGTGTTTCAAGAGCAGTACGCACACCATCACGCGCAGAACGAGATCTTACCGCACTGAATAGTGTTATTCCTCCACAAACTTTGCCCGTCTCACCTTTCAGAACACCGACTACGTCGATAGTCATCCAAGGCAATCCTGATTATCACTCTGAAGAAGTTATTACTTATGAATTAGGTTATAGAACAACCTTTTCTAAATCGGCTTCTTTGGATGTAACAGGGTTTTACAATAATTACCGTGATCTGCGCTACTCGCGTACAAAGTTGCCGATATTCAATGGTAGATCCTTGATACAGCCTTTAACGTTTACCAACAATCTACAGGGTGAAACCTATGGTGTCGAAATCGCCACCGTTTGGCAAATGCTGGACTGGTGGCGTTGGGATGTTAATTACAGTTGGCTTCATACCCAATTGAATTACAGCGGAAGCGGTCCACAAACGGGTATCAGTCCTCAGCAACGTGTTTCAATGCGTGGCGCACTGTCACCTCAAAAAGATATTGATTTGGATTTTTGGTTTCGTTATGTGGATACCAATACTGCCGTGGGTACATTTGGCAGTATTGATATCAAACCCTACGTTACAGTTGATCTGCGTGCGGCATGGCGACCTTATCAAGGCATTGAGTTATCCTTGGTTGGTCAAAACTTGTTGGCACAAAAACACCTAGAATATGTGAACGAAAATCAAACCTTACCGACCGCAATCGACCGAGGCATGTACGGAAAAATAAGCTGGAATTTTTGACCAATGATCAAACAGGTCAAAAAATTCCTACTGCCATTATTGGGTCTGGGGTTATTGCTCAACACCCAATCGCCCATATTTGCCCAGTCGCTGGAAGAGCAAACGGTCTTAGCGGCTTTGGCACTGAATATTGTGCGTTTCACCACTTGGCCACCCGAAACACAACTGCAAGAATCTATTGATTTCTGTGTGGTAGGCGATAACGTCGTGCAACAATCTTTTACCAGTATTGACCATAAAGCGGTGGGCGATAAAACGCTACAAATTATTAACCTATCGCGCTTGCAAAATTTTGAACAGTGTCATGTGCTTTATGTCAGTGAGTTAAAACAGAATATTTTGCTACAAGTGTTTGTCGAAATAAAAAAACGTCCGCTACTGACTATCGGCGAAGGCTACGATTTTGCGGCGCAAGGTGGCATGGTTGGCATGGAAAATCTAAATGGCAAAATTACACTACATGTCAACCTGCCCGTGATGCGGGAATCAAATTTGAATATCAGCGCACGCTTATTAAAGCTAGCGCATATTATCGGTAATTAAAATTATGGCTATGAAATGGTTTAAGAATGCGCCGATACGGATAAAACTCATTTTAATCATGACTTTAACTACGATGCTGGCTCTATTTTTGGCAACATCTGCCGTAGTGATTAACGAATACTTCACCAAAAAAGACGACACCGAAAAACAACTGGTATTAATCGCGGATATTATTGCGTGGAACGGTTCTGCCTCCTTGACTTTTCATGATGTTCAAACTGCTCAAGAAATGCTAAAAGGACTTAATAGCCAACCTAGCTTGCTGTCTGCTGATTTATATGACAATGCTGGCAATGTTTTTGCATCGTACCAATCACCCAAAAAGTTGAAACCGAGCTTATCCAACATAGACATTAAAACGCTTATTAGCGTTTCGCAAAACCACGCGCCTCCACAAAACCTGATTCAATCCCTGCACACCCAATTAACAGATTGGTATAGCCTAGTATTCAAACCCAGTATTAAAGAGCTAGGGTCACCACTTTATAAACAAACTATTATTTATGATGACCATAATACCCTACATTTGCTCAGGCCCATTTTGTTGGATGGTGAACTGCAAGGTATTTTACATTTAGCCGATGATCAAAGTGGTTTGCAGGCGTTACTCGATAGATTTTATTTAATTATTAGTCTGATTGTCGCTTTTACAGGACTATCCCTTTTTATTGTTTCTACTAAATTACAACAAGTTTTTCTTGCTCCGCTATTAGAACTGATGCACGCCATGCAGACGGTTACTCATGAGAAAAATTTTACTCACCGCATCACGAAAATCAACGCTGATGAATTTGGCGAAATGGCGACTGTTTATAACACCATGTTGACTGAAATTCAGCAGCGCGACCAACAGTTGAGTCAACATCGAGCGCATCTGGAACAACAGGTGATTAGTCGTACCAAAGAATTATCGGAAAAAAATCAGAGCCTTGAAACTGCTATTCAGGATGCAATCACCGCAAAAGAAGGGGCTGAATCCGCCAGTAAAGCAAAATCACAGTTTCTTGCCAGCATGAGCCATGAAATTCGTACACCGATAAATGGCGTACTTGGTATGACTGAACTGTTACTTAATACCGAACTTAATAGCCGTCAAATACGCTTAGCAGAAACTTCTTTTCGTTCTGCCGAAACATTACTAGGGATTATTAATAATATTTTGGATTTTTCTAAAATTGAGGCGGGGAAATTTTCGCTAGTTTATAGCGATATTGATTTGCGCGATTTACTGGAAGAAACAGCAGCAATGCTGTCGATTCAAGCACATAATAAAGGGCTGGAGTTAATTTTAAATTTACCCAATGAATTAAACGGCATAGTGCGTTGCGATGCAGAGAGACTGCGGCAAATATTAATTAATTTATTGAGTAATGCGATTAAATTTACCGAGCACGGCGAGGTTCAATTAAAAGTCACGCTATTAAATAGCACTGATAAACGGCAAGAATTATTGTTCGAAGTGATAGATACAGGTTCTGGTATTGCTGCTGAACAACAACTGTTTATTTTTGATAGTTTTACGCAAGTGGATAACACGACCACACGGCGTTTCGGTGGCACGGGTTTAGGGTTGACCATTTCTAAACAATTAGTAGAGATAATGGATGGGCAGTTGGAGCTGAGTAGCACAGTGGGCAAAGGCTCTTGTTTCCACTTTCGCCTGACTTTAGAGCAGAACCAACAAACGGTACCTGAAAAACAGGATATTAATGTGCTACAAGGCTTAGCGGTGCTAGTGGTTGATGACAATGCCACTCATCGCGGTGTTCTTTGTAAGCAATTATCCTATTGGGGTATGCACTGTGAGTGTGTGGAAAATGGCGAACTGGCTTTAAATGCCTTGCTCAAGGCGGCACTTCTACATAGACCTTTTCAAATCGTGGTGTTGGATTGGCACATGCCGCGTATGGAAGGACCCGAACTGGCACTGGCGATTAGGGCAGAACCGCTGATACCTAAGTTATCAATCGTGTTATTAAGTTCAGATAACCTAATATTAAAAAGCAACAAAGATCATGACTATAAAATTGATTACTTTTTGAATAAACCTGTCACACAAAAAAAACTATTGCATTGTTTATTAGAGTTATTGAATATTAGGCAAAATCAGCAGCAATATGAACTTCAGTCGATGATAAAAAAACACATTAAATTAGCCGCCAATATATTGGTAGCCGAAGATAATCTGATTAATCAAGAAGTCTGCATGGGAATGTTACGCGCTATTGGCTGTCAGGTGCAGATAGCCGATAATGGCAAGAATGCAGTTCAGGCATTTGAACAAGGTCACTATGATTTGATTTTAATGGATTGTCACATGCCAGACATGGATGGTTTTCAAAGTACGAGTGCTATTCGGCAACTTGAACAACTGTCCAGCAACTCTACCCATATTCCGATTATTGCGTTAACGGCTAAGCCTTTTAATCAACAACAACTGCAAATGACACTGGAAAAATGGCTACCTTCTCAAGAAAGTGAGATAGGGAAAACGACCAGCATAGTAATCGAAACACCACTTATAAAAATGCCCAAATCTATTCTCAATACTGAAGCACTTGAAAATTTACGCCCCTTAATCACAGCCACTGGCGAAAGTGTGCTGAACAAGGCGATAGGGCTGTTTTTGAGTAGTGTGACAGAACAGCTGACTAACATGGGCAATGCGTTAAATAATCAAGATGCTAAGACCTTAACTAAAATTGCCCATAGCTTTAAATCGGCTTGTGCCAACTTAGGAGCGCAAAACCTAGCCGATTATGCCGCTGCTATTGAAACACTGGCTAGGGCAGGGCAATTGCAAGGTGTTGGGGTGTTAATAACAACAATAACAAATGAATTACCCGCCATTTTAACGGCATTAAATGAAGAAATTACCCGTCTCCCTACTACACAAATTATACAAACTGTATCTGCTCTACAACAGAAGCGAATTTTACTCGTCGATGATGAATTAAGTTTTCGCTTAGTGAGTCGTGAAGCCTTGCAAGCCGCCGGTTTTATTATTGATGAAGCGGTTAATGGTCACCAAGCTTTGGAAAAAGTTAAGCAACAGTTACCTGATGTGATACTGCTCGATGCCATCATGGATGATGGACTGGATGGTTTTGAAACCTGCGTACTATTACGAGAAGTATCAGGCATGACCGATGTACCTATCATTATGTCAACTGGCTTAGGTGATATAGCGTCTATTAATCGCGCTTTTGATGTAGGAGCGACTGATTTTATTATTAAGCCGCTTAACTATCCTCTTATTATTCATCGGTTAAATTTCATTTTAAGAGCGGGTCACAATACCGCTGAATTGAGAAACAGTAAAATTCAACTAACAGCGGCGCAACGGATAGCACGTTTAGGTTATTGGACGTGGAATACAAAAACGAATCACTTTGAAATTTCTGCCCATTTGGCAAAATTGTGTGGGATTAAACTAGAAAGCTTTGATTATACGCAGGATTGTTTTTTTCAACTGGTTCATCACCAAGACCGCGATTTTGTGAAAAAACTCTTTGCTAAGGTCTCGCAAGGTCAGTCAGAACAAAAAGCAGATTTTCGCTTACAAGTAGTCGATGCTGACCCTATTGTTGTTCACCAGGAAATAGATGCCATCAACGATTCTGGTGAGCCCATTATTATCGGTACCATACAAGATATTACTGCCCGCATACAGGCAGAAGCCGAGCTTAGCATTGCCGCAATTGCCTTTGAGTCACAGGAAGGCATGATGATTACAGACAACCAATGTGTTGTTTTGCGCGTTAATCAGGCTTTTACCGACATCACTGGCTACACGGCTAACGAAATTATCGGTAAGTCTCCGCGTAATCTCCGTTCAGGTCGTCATGATAAAGATTTTTATAATAAAATGTGGTGCAGTATTAACCAGACAAATTCGTGGGCTGGTGAAATATGGAATCGACGTAAAAACAGTGAAGTTTTTCCGGTGTGGTTAACCATCTCCGCCGTCAAAAACTATAATGACAAAGTGACGCATTATGTTAGTTCCTACACCGACATTTCTGAACGCAAAGCCAACGAGGAACAAATCAAACAACTCGCCTTCTATGATCCACTCACTGGACTTGCCAACCGACGACTACTGTTAGAACAACTAAAACACAGCATCAACATAGAACGACGCGAAGGCAAACAACTAGCACTGCTGATGCTTGATCTGGATCGCTTCAAAAATGTCAACGATAGATGGGGGCATCTTGCAGGCGATGAATTACTGCAACAAGTGGCGCAACGTATCAAAGCAAAATTGCGTGATGTGGATATGGTTGCACGTTTAGGTGGGGATGAATTTGTGGTGTTGCTGGAAAATATCAGTCACTCAGAAGATGCAGCTCGCATTGCCCAAATGATCATCGCCGATTTAGCCAAACCTTTTAGATTAATGCAAAGTGACAATGCGCGAATCGGTACTAGCATCGGTATTGCTTTGTACCCACAGCACGGTGACTCTGCACAAATCCTGATGGATAATGCGGATATTGCGCTGTATCAAGCTAAAGCGCAGGGGCGAGGTTGTTATGCTTACTTTTCAGAAGAGCTGACCCATGCTGTTCGAGAACGCATTGCATTAGAATCACGTTTGCAAAAAGCAATTGAATTGCAGGAATTTCGCGTTTTCTTTCAGCCACAAGTGAATATTATTACTGGGCATATTACGGGAGCAGAAGCCCTAGTGCGTTGGCAAGATCCTATTGAGGGTTTGATACAACCCAACCAGTTTATTCCCCTCGCCGAAGAAACTAATCTAATTATTGAAATAGGGGAGTGGGTATTACGCGAAACCTGTAAACAAGGTCGGCAATGGTTGGATGCAGGATTAGCACCATTAATCTTAGCCGTTAATGTGTCATCTAAGCAGTTTCGTCATATTAACATAGTTGATTTAGTGACTCAGGTACTACATGAAACAGGCTTTCCGGCTCAGCAGTTGGAATTGGAAATAACGGAAAGTGGTTTGATGGAGTGCCAAGATAATCAAACTGATGATAACCTGATGGTGAATAAAAATGGGGTTATTAGCATTCTAAATGACCTGCGTGCACTGGGTGTTCGCCTTGCTATTGATGATTTTGGTACGGGCTATTCATCTTTAGCCTATCTCAAACGCTTCCCCTTGGATGTGTTGAAAATCGACAAGAGCTTTATTGATGACATTCCTAACTTAAAAGATGATATGGAAATTGCTGCCACCATTATTGCAATGGGACGTAACTTAGGCTTTCAAGTGTTAGCCGAAGGCGTGGAAACTGCGGAACAATTGGCTTTTTTACAAGAAAAAGGCTGTGACACTTATCAAGGCTTTTTCAAAAATAAACCGATGCCAGCAGAAGCCTTTGCCAACTTATTGCGAGAAGACCGTACCCTGCCTTCGATTAATATAGATAACATCTCTATCTAAACGCTATTTAACTATTTTCGATTTAATTGATCATAGACAACAACTTGATTTTTGCCATGCGCTTTAGCAAAGTAAAGCGCGTCATCGGCATTTTTTACGATGCTAATCATGGTGTCGCTAGGCGTACAATGGGCAACACCAAAACTACAAGTACAATGCCCCACCACTGAAAAAGAATGATCAGCAATTATTTTGCATAATTTTTTGACAAAAGTAATCGTATTATTCAAGCTTTTTAGGTGTGGCACAATAATCATGAATTCCTCACCACCCCAACGACCAAAACAATCTGAGAGGCGAATATTATCATTGATTAATTGCGCCATCTCTATCAAAACCACATCGCCTACTAAATGACCCTGCGTATCGTTAATTTTTTTGAAGTCATCAATATCAATTAATACCACACTAAACAAACTATTATAACGCGCCATATCGTAAATTTGTGCGTCCAAAACGTGGTTAAGGTGACTACGATTGAACACTTTGGTGAGTTCATCATGTCGGTTGATTTCTACGAGTTCTTTGTTTTTTATCGCTAATAACGCATGAGCTTCTGCTAAACGGTTTTGCATGGCTTTCAGTTCGCAAATATCGACTTCAATAGTATATTTGACGGTTCGGTCATCTGACCAACATAAGGTTTTTTCATGATGCTGATACCAACAATCATTGTATTCATTAAAACGTTCAAAAATTAGAGTGGTGTTATTAGGCTTACCCTGTTCATCAACTAATTGTTTAATTTTGCAATAATGACAAGGCGAATCTTCCTTATAGATGGCTTCGTAGCAAACTTTATTGACACAGTCGCCATGCGCTTCTTTATACCTACGATTAGCATAAATGACTTGATAGGTTTTAATATCAACCACATAAACACCAAAAGGAAACATCTCAAATAATGCTTCAAAAAGGTGGTTTTCTACCATCATAATTTATATTTCTCGTAAACTTGATTGATCATTTCTGCCAACTTATCGGCTTTAATGGGTTTTAAAATGTAACCTTTCGCACCGATGTCAATCGACTCAATCACCATTTGTTCTTGTCCATGCGAAGTGACCATAATAATTAACGCTTTGGGAAAACGATTAATAATTTGTCGTGTGGCTTCTATGCCATCCATATCGGGCATGGTGATGTCCATTGTTACCATATCAGGTTGATATTGTTGGTAATAGGCTAAAGCCTCCGTACCTGTCTTGCAGGAACAAATAACGGAATGCCCTATTTGTTCTAAAATTTGCGTTAATTTTTTGATGGTAATGGATGAATCATCCACCACCATAACGCGTAAGCTATCCATGTAGTTCTCCTGCCTTATTTGGTTCTGTATAAAGTTACTTGAGCAAATAGACATCTAACGCACCGTATTTTGTTATCAAATTGGCTTTATAAAACAAAGAATTTCGCTGACAGGCTATTTGTTGTGCAGCAGTGATTACCAGCGGCGGCGACATGATGATTTTTTTGTCAGTCTCATTAACATCTGCCAAGGTATTGCCTACGATAATGTTAATAATATCGCCTGCACTGTCAGTCAGTGCTTCTTCTTGTTCATCCTCTGCTATGTCTAAGTCAGCTGTATAGCGGGCGAAAATCTCATTAAAAAGACCCTTATCATAACTCAAGGCAACAAACATTTTGATACTGCCTTCTACATTAATTAACGAGGTTAAATAATTCAACTCCATTTTTTGAATAGTGTTTAACTCAGAGGTGGTACTGGTCGTTTCGATCATTAATTCGGTACTAAAAAAATCAATGACGGTGGACGACATTGCCCAATTAGGCGAATGTTCTGTCATAGTCAGTTGATAATGAATCGTTAAAGGGAAGGGTGAAAGTAAAACAAGTGCCTTGTCCTAAAAAACTGCTCACTATAACACTGCCCTGTATTTTTTCTAATTCTGCGTACACGGCGGCTAAACCGACACCTTGTCCAGAAATTAGCGTCACTTCGCTAGCCGTTGATAAATTTGGCTCAAAAATCAATAGTAAACATTGCTGCTCGGTAAAGCTGTCTAGCTGTGCTTGCGTGTAACGTCCTAATGCGATACATTTTTGTTTTAACTGTGCAATGTCTATACCCGCACCATCATCGGCGATAGTCATGATGATGGCGTGTTCTTTCTGGCTTACTTGGCAACGAATATTACCTAATTCTGGTTTGCCTGCTGCTTCACGTTGTTCAGGCGATTCAATGCCATGATCGACACAGTTACGAAATACATGAATCAAGGCTTTGCTAAAGCCATAAAAATAATCAGGGTCAACTAATACGCTATCGCCCTCGATAGTCAATTCAGCAATTTGCTTTTGTAAGCGCGTGGCTAACTGCTGCACAGTTTTTGAATAACTCGCTAATAAGGATTTAAACTCCACAAAGCGTAAACGCTGCATTTTATGAATTAGCCCTGTAATATTATCAGACGATAAAGGTAACTCGGCAATTAACTGTTTAGCAAAGGCAATGCTGTCTTTTAAAGCTTGCTCCGATACTTGAACCTGCCCTTTTTGATCAAAATAATGCTCGCCTAATGCGGTTTGTAAGTAATTTAAATCGTGTTGAAAATGTGTCGCCAAATCATGGGTTAGCAATAATTTCTTCAGTGCGATTTCAGAACAGTGTGCCGTGGTTTTCAATGCCGACAAATCGGCTTCTAGTTGATGCAAAACAGCGGGGCTATGTAATAAAGCTTTTTGCAAAAATACCCCTTTAAAAGTGTGAACCTTACGATATAACTGATCAATTTTATTCATTGTACTGCTAGGTTGTTGAACAATAGTTGAATAATCATGGTCAATAAAAAGCTGATAATCTTGCTTTAAATCAAAGAATTCTTTTGGTTCTGACACGACTTCCACGATAAACAGCAAGCGTTTTTTCTCATCAATTAATTGCTGTTTTAACGCCTCGGCTTGCGTAATATCGACCATTTTCATCATCATGGTGTTATTTGTTAAGGGTCTATACGAAGCGGCAATTATTTTTTGCTGTATTTTAAATTGTTTGGGCAATAAAGACAGTAGCAAGTTTTGTTTGAAGGTATCGGTTTCTCGTAAAATCCGCTGCATATTTTTTTGAAAGTTCGTCTGTTGTGTCAACTGGTCTGGAAAAAGCAGTAAATTAATTAACTTTCCCTCGATAGCTTGGCTAAATAAATGCGTACACTCTTCGCTATAACCGTCATCGATGACCATCATCGCATCAAAGGCTAAAAAACCTTCTCCCGAATTATTGAGCAAGGTTTGTAATTTTTCTAAGATATTGTTTAAGCTAGCGGTTCTGATGGCAACTTGCTCTTCTAATAACTTATTGGCTTGTTCTAATTGCTCAATAAAAAGCTGTTTTTGTTGCTGATTTTTTTCTATTTCCAGCGTAATTTCGCTTCTTAAACGTTTATTCAGCAGCGCTCTTTGTACACTCAAGCCCCAAAACAACAATAAACCACTACTTAATACCGCTATACCCCAGTAAATAATGGTTAAATCAGGTCGGGGATTTTTTTCATAAAGAAAGTCTTTTAACGGAAAGTTGGCAGGCAACATACCCAATTCACTGTAAGTATTGGCAATATGTCGCCAACGTCCTTCGTGCATATAGCCCATTTCGACTAATTTAGGCTGTATCAACGGTAACATTTGCTGATACTGAAACAACAGGTGTTCACGGGGATAATGTTGAGAGTATTTTTTTAAAATCAGATCAATCATTTCATCGGGATGATCCATTGCATAAATCCAGCCTTTAATACTGGCTTCTACAAAGGCTTTGACTTGTTGCGGGTGTTTTTTAAGGTAGGCTTCAGTGGTAAACAGATTGTCACCATAAAAATCGATACCGCCTTCACGCGGCGAGAATAAGCCATAAGGAATATTTTTTTCTTGTAGATAAAACGGTTCATCGGTGGAGTACACTGACATTACATCAATATCACCTTTAATAAGACCGTTTACATTATCGGTTAGGGTCATTTTAGTAAACGCATTAGGTTCAATACGTTCATTACGCAAAAAGCCATCTATTTCACCTTCAAACGCAAAATCTAACGCGACTCTTTTACCGACAATATCATGAATAGTGCCAATTTTTTCGCCTTTTTTGTACATCAACGCGATAGGCGAATGTTGAAAAATCACCGCCAAAACCACAACGGGCTGTTGCTTTGCTCTTTGTAATAATAAATCGCTAGTCCCTACACCGAACTCGCTTTCACCTTGCAACACTTTATCAATTAAATTCTGCCCTGGTTTACCTTCATCAATGGTCACGTCAAAACCTGCATCACGGTAATAGCCCAGTTCTTGTGCCGCGTAATAACCTGCAAATTGAAACTGATGCAGCCATTTTAACTGCAAGGTTACTTTTTCAACGGGGTGGGGCGATGAACTGTCTTTTGATGGCTTTAGTTTTTCCAACCAAGTCGTTAATGCGGTCGGAATGATGGACTGCTCAGCACTTGCCGCCGATACAAAACTGCTGATTAATAATAGGATGACGACGTTAATTAATTTTTTCACTGCACACTATGCCTAGGTAATACTATCGTTTACTAGCGGTTTTTTTATCAGAAGATCTGGCTTTCATTCGCTACATTTGCACACCATATCATTACTTGGTGAAAAATATGACACTGTCACACTATTGTCATATAAAATTAATATGCTTGAGTCCATAACTACTTGAATATTTTCTATCACACTTTGAGAATTATTAATGAAACTATCTTTTAAAACAAAATCGCTCTTTGCCGCATTAGGTTTTACCGCTGCGGCTTTGCTTAGCAGTACCGCAGGTGCAGTACAGAAAGTTGATAGCGGCGTGCCTGCTTATCAAAAAGCCAGCGGTATTTCGGGTAATTTATCCAGTGTTGGTTCTGATACCTTGGCAAACTTAATGACCATGTGGGCAGAAGAATTTAACCGCGAATACCCTAACGTGAATATTCAAATTCAAGCGGCAGGTTCGTCTACTGCACCGCCTGCACTGACTGAAGGTACTGCAAATATAGGTCCTATGAGTCGTGAAATGAAAGACGACGAAATAGCGGCATTTGAAGATAAATACGGTTACAAACCAACCGCAGTGCCTGTCGCGATTGACGCGCTAGCAGTGATGGTCAACAAAGACAACCCCATTAAAGGTTTAACCCTTCCACAAGTTGATGCGATTTTTTCATCGACTCGCAAATGCGGTCACGAAACTGACATTGAAAACTGGGGTGATGCAGGCGTATCTGCTTGGAAAGCTAAAAGTATTCAGCTTTATGGACGTAACTCAGTTTCAGGTACTTACGGTTATTTTAAAGAAAACGCGTTATGTAAAGGCGATTTCAAAAGTAACGTAAACGAGCAACCCGGTTCAGCATCAGTCGTACAATCAGTGACTTCATCAGTCAATGGTGTGGGCTATTCAGGCATGGGTTACACCACGTCTGGCGTTAAAATGGTGGCTTTAGCCAAAAAAGCAGGCGACCCGTTTATTGAAGCAACTCCTGAAAATGCACTGAGCGGCAAATACCCGCTAACTCGTTATTTGTACGTTTATGTTAATAAAAAACCTAATACACCGTTAGCTCCATTGGATTATGAATTCATTAAAATGGTGTTATCGCAAACAGGTCAGCAAGTTGTCATTAAAGACGGTTATATTCCACTACCTGCTAAAGTAGTTGAGAAAGCGTTGACTGCACTAAAATAAGCACAAAACTGCCCTAGGGCAACCGAAAAAACACACGGCTGGGATTCGTTTTAACGAATCTCAGCCGTTTTTTTTGGTTTTTTGTTATATTATTGTCACATTCAATTTCTATAATTTCCCCATGTCTGATACTCATCCTCTAAATAAACCGCCCTCAGTTATGGAAAAATCCGCTAATAGTTACTACCAACGCTGGCGACTCGTCAAAGATTCGCTGGCGCGTTTTGGTGTAATCGCAGGGGGTCTCAGTGTAATCGTCGCACTGGTACTTATCTTCTTTTACTTACTTTATGTGGTTATTCCACTGTTTAAACCCGCTACCGCAGAAGCGGGAAATCACTATGCGTTGCCAGAAGCTGCACTAGGCAAAACGGTATTACTGGATGTCGAAGAGCAAAATGAAGTTGCTGCTCGATTTACTGACACTGGGCAAGTGATATTTTTTGAAGCGGCAACCGGTAAGCCTGTTTTAACTGAAAGTATTAAAATACCCGCTGGCACAAAGGTTGTTAGTTTTGCTCAAGGCAGCCCTATCAGCGAAGGGGCGGTTATTTATGGGCTGTCCAATGGTCAAGCGGTGGTTGTTAAACATCAGTATCAAATCACTTACCCTAATAACAAACGCTTAATTACTCCGTCTTTAAAATACCCATTGGGTGAAGCACCGATAGTTATCGATGACAAAGGCACAGCATTAGAAATCTGCGCCGTTAAAGTCGGCGATAAATCCACGACTATTGTTGCTAAAACCGCCGATAAAGTCCGTTTACTTCATATTGAAAAACAACAAAACTTATTCACTGATGAAGTCACTTTAGAGCGTACCGTAGTGGATTTAAATGTAGCAGTGGCGACTGTTACCAATATGCTTATTGATAAAGAAGAACGTAATCTCTACTTAGTGAGTGATGACGGTCACTTAAGTTTCTTTGATATTAGCGACAAAACCCTCCCCGTGATTAGACAGAACGTTAATATGGTCACCGCAGGGGAAAAAATTACCGCCAGTACTTTTCTAAATGGTGATAGCTCGTTACTGATTGGCGATTCCACTGGCTTAGTTTCACAGTGGACGATGGTGAGAGACGAGTTAAAGCGTCCTGCGATACAAAAAATTCGCGCTTTTAAAGTCTCTGAAAAAGCCATTGCTGCTATCAATCCAGAGCCTCGTCGTAAAGGCTTTGCTGCTATTGATGCCGATGGCATGATGGGCGTTTACCATACAACCTCCGAGCGCGAAGTGCTGAGAGAACAGGTGACTAAAGCCTTGCCTATCGCTGCCGCGTTATCGCCTAGAGCCAACGCGCTGTTAGTCGAAGCCAGCGACAAAAACATTTATTTTTGGAAGCTAGATAATAAACATCCCGAAGTATCCGTTAAATCGCTGTGGCAAGAAGTTTGGTATGAAGGCTATCCCAAACCTGATTATATTTGGCAATCATCGGCATCAAATAACGATTTTGAGCCTAAATACAGCTTAACGCCTTTAGTGTTCGGTACGCTAAAAGCCGCCTTTTATGCGATGTTAGTGGCTATTCCGTTAGCATTGATGGGGGCGATTTATAGCGCGTATTTTATGACTCCGATAATGCGCCAATACGTCAAACCGACGGTTGAATTAATGGGTGCGTTGCCGACTGTTATCTTAGGCTTTCTAGCAGGACTTTGGTTAGCACCCACGTTAGAAGAAAATTTAGCCGGTTTCTTTCTGATGTTTATGCTGTTACCCGTAGGGGTCATGGTGTTTGCTTATGCGTGGCACAACTTACCTGCGCGTATTTTAGAAAAAATTCCCGAAGGCTGGGAAGCGGCAATACTTATTCCCGTTATTTTACTCACAGGTTGGTTTGCGTTTGCAATCAGTGTGCCGCTGGAAACTGCTTTGCTTGGTGAGACCTTGCGAGATTGGTTTAAAAATGAATGGGGCATTGGTTACGATCAACGTAATTCGCTAGTGGTCGGTATGGCGATGGGTTTTGCAGTTATTCCTACCATTTTCTCCATTGCTGAAGATGCTATTTTTAGCGTACCTAAGCACTTAACCGTCGGTTCATTAGCCTTAGGTGCAACTACTTGGCAAACAATGACGAGAGTGGTGTTATTAACGGCAAGCCCCGGTATCTTCTCAGCGGTGATGATTGGTTTAGGTCGAGCTGTTGGTGAAACCATGATTGTACTGATGGCGACTGGTAACACACCGGTAATGGATTTAAGTGTTTTTCAGGGATTGCGGACGCTAGCTGCCAATATTGCGGTGGAAATGCCTGAATCACAAGTCGATAGTACGCATTATCGGGTATTATTTTTAGCTGCTTTAGTATTGTTTTTATTCACCTTTGTTTTTAATACGTTAGCGGAAATTATTCGCCAACGCCTACGCGAAAAATACAGTTCATTATGATGAAATTATGGTTTAAAAGTGGATCGCCTTGGATATGGCTGAATGCAGCAGCGGTAAGTACCTGTTTGATTATGGTGATTGCGGTACTGGCTTTAGTGTTGGTACGCGGAGTGGGAAATTTTTGGCCCGCTCAAGTCACACAATTTTCTTACCAAGAAGAAGGCAAGCCACTAAGCGTTCTCATCGGTGAAAAAGTCGATACCAGTATCACGCCAGCCATCATGGCAAAGTCCACAGGGCATAAAATGGCGGATAACGAAGATACTTTAGTACAGTATCTAGTAAAAACCGGTAACCGTGATGTCACTGGCGCAGATTTTCGCTGGATAGAAGCGCGTAAGGTGCAAGAGCAAAGTGATCCTGATGCTATGATCGTTATAGTACGCCGCGAATGGGGCAACTTTTATGGTCAATTGCTAGCAGTGCAAGAAAACGGTAAAACCGTTGCGACAGGCGACCAAGCCATGCCTGAATTGCAAAATAGAATCGCCGCCGCTTCGAGTGTTTTTAAGAAAATAACCCAAATAGAAAAAAAGGAAATCGGGGCGATTAACTACGGCTTAGAGCGATTACGCTTGAAGCAGAAAAAATTGCAATTAGAAAACCGTTGGGATAGTGAAGCGGAAAAACAATTCGCCGCTGACAAAGCTGACTACGATGCCCAATATCAAAGTCATCAAGCTGAACTCGCCGCATTGTATAAAGAAATTCGTCGTGATAGTTTGGTTGCTAAAACGGAATCGGGTGCAGAGATTAAAATTCCTTTGGCGAAGGTGGTGCAAGTTTATCAACCGAATACCATGAATTTTTTCGGTAAAATGGGCTTTTTCTACCACAAAGTGCTTGAGTTTTTAACTGATGAACCGCGTGAAGCCAATACTGAAGGCGGTATTTTCCCCGCTATTTTTGGTACGGTGATGATGGTTATCATCATGTCCATTATCGTGACACCATTTGGTGTGATTGCGGCTGTGTACTTGCGTGAATATGCAAAACAAGGTTTTACTACCCAATTAATACGCATTGCGGTCAACAATTTAGCAGGTGTTCCGTCAATTGTTTACGGGGTATTTGGATTAGGCTTCTTTGTCTATATTCTAGGTGGTAATATTGACGCGCTGTTTTTTCCTGAAGCCTCGCCTGCGCCAGTTTACGGCACCCCCGGCTTATTGTGGGCTTCACTTACGCTGGCATTGTTAACCTTACCTGTGGTAATTGTATCTACTGAAGAAGGCTTAGCACGAATTCCAAAATCGATACGCGAGGGCAGTTTGGCATTAGGTGCGACTAAAGTGGAAACTTTGTGGCGTACCGTATTACCAATGGCAAGTCCTGCGATGATGACAGGCTTAATTTTGGCGGTTGCACGCGCGGCGGGTGAAGTTGCTCCACTGATGTTGGTGGGCGTAGTTAAACTCGCACCAACCTTACCCTTAGACGGCAATTTCCCCTTTTTGCATTTAGACCGAAAATTTATGCACTTAGGTTTTCACATTTATGACGTAGGCTTTCAAAGCCCCAATGTTGAAGCGGCAAGACCTCTGGTTTACGCTACCGCATTGTTATTGGTGCTAGTGATTATTGTGCTGAACTTAACAGCCATTATTATTAGAAATCGCCTGCGTGAAAAATACCGAGCATTAGAAGGTTAAAAAATGACAGCACAACAAACCCGTTCACATTCTATGGATATGAGTTCTGTTCTACGCGGACAAGCACAAACACAAGCTCCCAATGAAACTTGTATCAAAGTAGAAAATCTGAATCTTTTTTATGGGCAAAAACAAGCATTACATGGCGTAAACATGGAAATGTACCGTAAAAAAGTCACCGCTTACATAGGACCCAGTGGCTGTGGTAAATCCACACTGTTACGTTGTATTAACCGCATGAATGATTTGGTCGATAACGTTACCATTGAAGGCAAAATTTTATTGGACGATGAAAATATTTATGATAAATCCGTTAAGGTAGCAGAGTTACGCCGTCGGGTTGGCATGGTATTTCAAAAGCCTAATCCGTTTCCTAAGTCTATTTTTGAAAATGTCACTTACGGACTACGCATTCAAGGCATTAATGACAAACGTATTCTCGCAGAAACTGTCGAAAACTCCTTGCGTGGTGCGGCATTGTGGGATGAAGTTAAAGATCGTTTAGAGGATAACGCCTTAGGCTTATCGGGTGGACAACAACAACGTTTAGTCATTGCCAGAGCGATTGCTATTGAACCCGAAGTTTTGTTATTGGACGAACCCGCGTCTGCTTTAGACCCTATTTCAACGTTAAAGATTGAAGAATTAATTAACGAACTGAAAGAGAAATATACTATAGTCATTGTTACGCACAATATGCAGCAAGCAGCACGGGTTTCTGATTACACTGCGTTTATGTATATGGGTGAATTGATTGAGATTGGTACAACTAGCGAGTTATTTACCAATCCTAAGAAAAAACAAACAGAAGATTATATTACTGGACGTTACGGTTAAAGAGGCAAAACAATGGATAACAGCAAAATAGGACACCATATCTCTGAACAATTCAACCTTGAATTGGAAGATATACGCAATAAAGTATTAACAATGGGCGGCTTAGTTGAACAGCAAATAGAGCTGGCAATCCAAGCTTTTGCTACGGGTGATGCGGAACTCGCTGAGTTAGTGATTAAACAAGACAATCAAGTTGACGCGTTAGAAATGGCAATTGACTTGGAATGTACCCAGATTTTAGCCTTACGCCAACCAGCGGCTTTTGATCTACGTTTATTATTGACGGTCATTAAAATTATTAATGAATTGGAAATTATTGGCGATTTAGCGGAGCGTATTGCCAAAATGGCAATTCAACTTTCCGATACTGAAACTAAAAAAGATCAATACCACGAATTGCAACACATGACTGATTTAGTCAAGGATATGCTACACGGGGCTTTAGATGCGTTCGCCAGAATGTGTATCGATGACATTACCGAGATTACGGGACGTGATGAAAATGTCGATAGAGAATACGCCAGCATAATTCGCCAGCTCATTACGCACATGATGGAAGACCCTAGAAATATTACGCGGACGCTAAATGTGTTATGGACAGTCCGCGCAATCGAGCGTATTGGCGATCATGCTTGTTATATTTGTGAGCATTTGATTTTTATGATTAAAGGCGAAGCAGTACGGCATTTAACGCAGGCTGAATTGGAAAAAAAATTAAGCGAGTAATACCTATTTATAAATAAACCGCCGAGGTCTTAAAGACCTCGGCGGTTTTATTGATTTATACACGCCGACTTTTTGCTAACCCTTCAACACCGTTTCAACCAATTTCACCCAATACGCTGCGCCAATACTGAGACTGTCATCATTAAAATCATAATGTGGATTATGCAGTAAACAGCTGTTTTCTGAACTACCATTTCCTATCCAAATATAACAACCTGCTTTTTCTTGGAGCATGAAGGCGAAGTCTTCTGAACCCATACTGGGTGTCGGTTGGGTGTCGATACAGTCTGCACCGACGACAGCAGTTGCGGCGGTTAGAGCGAGAGCGGTTTCGGCGGGCGTGTTGAATGTGACAGGATAACCTGCATTTTCAGGATTAAAGCTAACGGTCGCCTTAACAGAAAAACCTTGGCAAATAGCAGCAACCAGTTGGTGAATTTTATCGGCGATGATAGTTTGAACCTTGCTATCGAAACACCGAAACGTGCCTCTTAATATCACTGTTTCAGGAATAGCGTTCCATGTATTGCCTGCGTGAATTTGGGTAATACTGACCACAGCAGGTTGAGTGGGTTCAATGGTTCGGCTGACGATGGTTTGTAACGCCGTAATGAGTTGAGCGGCGGCTACAATAGCATCATTGCCCAGATGGGGCAGGGCGGCGTGAGTTGCTTGCCCAGTAATAATAATTTCAAAACAGTCAAAGGAGGCCATCAGCGCACCAGCTTTAATAGCAAAATGCCCGACGGGAATATCAGGAAAATTGTGCATTCCAAATACGCAATCGGCGGGGAATTTTTCAAATAAACCATCGACTAACATTTGTTTAGCCCCTGCGCGTCCTTCTTCGGCGGGTTGAAAAATAAAATATACCGTGCCGTTAAAGTTACGCTGGGTTGCTAATTGCCGTGCCGCACCTAATAACATCGCGGTGTGTCCGTCATGACCACAGGCGTGCATTTTGCCGTCATGACAGGATTTATGGGCAAAGTGATTTTGTTCTTGAATAAATAATGCGTCCATGTCGGCGCGTAAAGCGATTTTTTTCTGACTCGTGCCGACAGTTAGCGTCGCAACCACGCCCGTTTTGGCTAAGCCTTCATGCACCTCTAAACCAAAACTGCGCAATTTATCAGCCACAAAACGAGCGGTTTCGATTTCTTCAAAAGCAGTTTCAGGAAATCGGTGTAGGTGTTGCCGCCATGCTTTCATGTCGGCGTGGGCTTGGGTGTCGTTTTTTAAGTCTATCATGGTTTATTTATGGCTATTAAAAGCGGTAGGCGCGAATCTGTCGCGCCTACCGTAGCATTATTTTTCCAAATAAGTATAAGCCGTTAATCCTGCAAGCAATTCTTGTTCATAGTCGTGCTGGTCTTTTTTACTGAGTGAACTATTTACCAGCTTTTCACGGTAAGCGATTTTTAATTCTTCGGTGCTGATATGCACATAATCCAATAAATCAGCGACATTTTCACCTTTGTGCAGATCATAAAAATGATAGCCATTATCATCCAATTCAATGTTAATCGAATGAGTGTCGCCGAATAGATTGTGCATATCGCCTAATATTTCTTGATACGCACCGAGCATAAAAAAGCCGATAAGATAAGGTTGTTGGCTATCAATAGGGTGAATTGGTAAGGTGTGTTCGATATTTTGCCCATCGATATATTGATCAATACGTCCATCGGAATCACACGTTAAATCGGAAAAATTTGATCAATACCCCAGACATCGGGCAATGATTGAAACATCGAGAAATTACAAAACACTTTATCCGCCAGTTTCTCATTGAGTTCTTGCAAAATAGTGGCTTCGCTTTGATTGGTCGGATTAAGATTATTTTTAATCTGTTGGCATACCAGCGAGTAATTATTTTCCGCTTGGGCAAGCCCATCAATGCCTAATTTATCTTGAGTAAACTGCGCCCGTGCTTCGGACAGTTCAAATTGGGCATCATGATAATGTTCCACTAAGTTGCTGTTATTGGGTAATGCCAATAACTCCGCCTCATTGCTGTAAACCGATTCAATATCAGTGACATTGGTGATTAATACCGCATGATGAGCGGTCAAAGCCCGACCTGATTCGGTGATAATATTCGGTTGTGGTAAGTCTTTTTCTGCACAAATGTCGGCAAAACTACGAACGATATTTTGCGCGTATTCATCCAAACTGTAATTAATCGACGATTCACGGCGTGAGCGGCTACCGTCATAATCCACGCCTAAACCGCCACCTGCATCGACAATTTTTATGTTCGCGCCTAAACGATGCAATTCAACATAGAATTGCCCCGCTTCTTTTAACGCAATTTTAATATCATGAATATTGGCAATTTGCGAACCCATGTGAAAGTGCATGAGTTTTAGGGTGTCTAGTAAATCGACTTGTTTCAGGCGGTCAATCAATTGCAGCACTTCATTAGCATGAAAACCGAATTTAGATTTTTCGCCGCCGCTGTTTTGCCATTTGCCCGCGCTGATGCTGGACAGGCGAATTCTTACGCCTAATTGAGGTTTCACATTCAGCTTGGCGGCTTCTTCAATAATCAGTTCTAGCTCTAGCGGTTTTTCGATGACTAGATGTAGATCTAAACCCATTTTCAAACCAATCAACGCTAAGCGAATATAAGCACGGTCTTTATAACCATTACAAACGACTACGCCTTTTTTGGATAACGCCATAATCACTAGCAATTCAGGTTTGCTACCTGCTTCCAAGCCGATATTATCCGCCGCTAAAATACCTTCAACAACTTTGCGTTGTTGATTGACTTTAATTGGATACACAGGCGTGTAACTGCCTTGATAGTTGTGGTGCTCACAGGCTTTGGCAAAAGCGTTTTGTAGCCGTTTTACACGGTCTTTTAATATATCGGTAAAACGAACTAACACGGGCAACGATAATTGCTTGTCGTTGAGCGATAACGCAATTTCATACAAATCTAGCTCAGTCGTTTGCTCGGAACTGGGTTTAACGCAGACATGCCCTTTATCATTGATGGCAAAATAACCTTCTCCCCAGTTGTCGATTGCATAGGTTTGTGCAGATTGCTGGGTTGTCCACGTTGTGTTGGTGCTTGAATTCACTTTTTGACTCCGTTATGTCGTGTCGTTGACGATGGCAACATTATATTCCGTCTTCGTGACTTTCTAGTGAAGAAGGTGATTAAAAACAATAAGGGCGACCTAAGTCGCCCTTACAGAAAATCGGGGATGGAAGAGCTTACTCTTCAGAGGTAACATCAATTTTTTTAGGTTTGACCGCCTCGCGTTTGGGTATGGTAATTTCCAATACCCCATTTTTACACTTCGCACTGATGGCATCACTATTGGCAGAATCAGGCAAACTAAAGCGGCGATAAAAAGACCCATACACACGTTCTACACGTTTGTAACCTTCTTTCTCGGTTTTGGCTTCGGTTTTTTTCTCACCTTTAACCGTTAAAACCCCGCCTTCCATATTCACATCAATATCTTCTGGTTTAACCCCTGGAATATCGGCATAAACGATAAACTTATCATTTTCTTCTTTTATATCAACAGCGGGAGCCCATTCAGCGGTTGATACCGAACCTTCGCCACTTTGAACGTCATGTGAGCGTTCTAGTTCTTTTTGTAATTGACTTAATAAACTCCAAGGTTCATAACGAATAATAGCCATTTCACGTCTCCTAAAAATTTAATGAATAATCAAAAATGAATGAAAACATTAAACTGCTTTCGTAGTGAAAAGTAGCGACGGAATTTTATTTTTCAAGGGGTAAATAGATATTGTAAGGTGGGCAAAAAGCGTGCCCACCCTTGTATGATTAAAAACAAATCCCTAGTGCCATGAAAATAGGCAGTTGTTTATTGGCAAAGGCGTGGGCTTGAATGACGAGTTCGGCAAGATTTTCGCTATCTGAACTCAGGGCAATACCGTCTTTGATGACGTACTGATTTTGCATCGCCAAGATTGACCATACAAACTGCGCCCATTGTTCGGGCTGGGTGTTACCTTGGGCTTTGGCAAGCAAAAACAGTTGCAGAAAACGCGGCACGACGATACCGCCGCCGGTCACAGGGCTAGCAAGGCATACGAGTTCACTGCTACCGCGTGCTTTATCGCACAAGTAAGCATTGAGTGGGTCAGTTTGGTTTTTTGCTTTCGCAATGACGACATCATCCTGTGCAGGAAATAATACCCCTGCACCTATTAACACCATAACCGCTTGTATCACTTGACCTAAATTAATACCTAAGGTGCTGACAACCTGTTCAATTTGTGCCAATGTTTTAGGGTGGTGGTCATTCAGGGTGTCCAAAATAGGGTTGTAAATTGCTTCGTGTAGCGTCGATTCACCTAGCCCCCCTGAGACTTTAAACGACACATCGGCACGGGCTTGTACTAATATAACTCGCTGTGCGCGTAGGGCTTCGGTTTGTTCGATAAAATTTAATCGCTCAGTGCCTTTGACCCAATAATCACGGCGAAACGGTTGATTGGTACAAAAATCCTGCACGGTTTCTGCGCAGAACAGGCAAAATTTAGTTTAGCGGCTGATAATAATCCCGCTGTTCGAGAAAATGACAACGGTTGCCAGTTACGATTAAAATATTCATGAACCAGATAGCGATGACTATGACCTTTAAGCTTTTCAAGGCGTTCGGGAATTAGCGGATTGTCGCGGCTATAGTTGGGCTTGGTTGCGAGTAGTTGTTCTGCAAACTGGAGTGCTGAATCAAAACGAGATACGATACCTTGCCCTTGTGATCCCATAATGTCGGCGTGATCGGCAAGTAAATCCCGCATCGGCATCATAGCCGCCCAACCGGGTTGCGTGTTGTAACTCACATAGACAACACCCCCCGCTTTTAATTTACGCTGTAGAAAATCCACGATGACCGCACGATTTTCATCACTAATCCAACTCCACACGCCATGTAGGGCAATGTAGTCAAAATTGGGTAAATCAGTGCGACTACAAAATTCAGCAAACGATTGATCGAAAAGCTCGGTATTCGTACCAGAAACCGCTGCCAATTGCCGAGCAAACTGAGTATGAGCGGGATTAAAATCCGTACCAAACCATTGCACTATCGAAGCAGCGGCGTGTAAGTTGACACTCATGCCTTGACCAAAACCTAATTCACACGCCGTACCGACTTCGGGAAAATGCAGCCCCCTATTTAAAAATGCCAAACGTAATCGTAGCGGATTTAGTTCAGAGTAATAGCCAAAGGTATAATCAATATCGGCTACATAGCCATCAGTCCAGTCAGTCATGAAAAAGTCTCAGTGATATTTTAATAGGGGAGGTTACGCACAGCGTTCAATCATTTTGCCGGCTTGTTCGGCAAATTGTTCCAAGTTGCCTTTTTTTACTTTATCGACAGGAATAACTAAGGCAGTATTTAAACTGATGTAGATATACACATAGCGTTTGCCATATTCCACGCGTACTAATTCATCCCACGCCATTTTATGTTTACCGCTGGGTGATTTTTCTTGCAGATATTTGGGATTTTCAGGATCAATCGTTAAGGTATAAGTACCAAACATATTGTTCTTTTCTTTGTTGGTATAGTTGTTAAGAATTTGCCGACGCAAATCTAACATCATGATTTTTGGTGAGAACATCGCCCACAAAAAAGCAATAATAAGAATATAACCCGACGCTTTCATATCGCCATAATAGAAATAGTAAAAACCACCTATCAGACCCATGATACCGGGAACGATCCAACGGTTTTTTCTGATGTTTTGTTGTATGTCTTCATTTCGCATGAATTGTATTTCATTGAAATGGATTAAATCTTCTTCTTGGAATTCGTATTCAATTTCAAACATGACTAAGGTGTAAAGGTTAAGGTTTAAAATGGTGTAGGTTGGGGTAGGCGATAGCCGTAACCCAACGCATCGAGGGTAAATGTTGGGTTACGCTATTCGAGCTCATAGCTAACTCAACCTACAAAACTAATTTAGTGCATTTTAATTTTTTGGTACACACTGCGTCGAAACGCATTAGAAAGCGTCAACATCGCGGTTCTAAAATAGCCATGTACTGCTATCTGGTGCATTTTATATAAAGACAGATAGACCACTTTAGCAATAAAACCGCCGATACTGACCGTCCCCATTAAACTGCCCATCAAATTGCCAACGGTGGTGTATTTACCTAACGACACTAGCGAACCGTAATCATGATAAGTAAATTTGACTAATTGTCCGCCTTTTAAGCGATTAACAATGGATTTAGCCAGTGTTGAAGCTTGTTGATGTGCCGATTGCGCTCTTGGTGGTACATTGCCACCATGCCCTTCCCAGACACAGGCGGCACAATCACCCATAGCAAAAATAGCATCGTCACTGGTTTTTAGTGTGCTATCCACCACTAACTGATTGATATGGTTAGTTTCCAGTCCATCCAACTCTTTCAACCAATCAGGGGCTTTAATACCTGCTGCCCAGACTTTAATATCGGCTTCAATAAATTCACCGTCATGGGTAGTAATGCCCTCACGCGTGATTTCAGTCACTCGCCGTCCCATGCGCAAATCAACGCCTAAACTCACCAATTGCTGTTGCGTAGCCGTGGCTAATTTAATCGGTAGTGCAGGTAATAATTGCGTTGCCGCTTCAATGATGGTGAGTTTAACATCGCTGGTTTCTTTCAAACCATACATTGCCAATACATTGGTCACTTCGTGCAATTGTGCCGCTAATTCAACGCCTGTTGCACCCGCGCCAACAATGGCAATTGATAACGGTTTAATACTGTTTTTACCGATATAATTTTTAATATAGGATTCAAACAAGTTTTTTTGAAACTTAAATGCTTGGGCAGTGGTATCCAAAAACAAACAGTGTTCCGCTACGCCTTTAATATTAAACGTATTACTGACACTACCGACCGCCATCACTAAGGTGTCATAGCTAAAAGTACGGCTGGGAATCAGTTCTTCGCCGTTATCATTAAACGTTGGGCTAATATAGACTTCTTTTTTAGCGCGGTTCAGCCCTTCCATTTTGCCTAAACGAAACCGAAAATCACTACGATACGCTTGCGCTAAATATTCAACTTGTTCCGATTCATCCAACGTACCCGCTGCCACTTCATGCAGCAACGGCTTCCAGATATGGGTAGATGCTGCATCAATCAGGGTAATATCAGCCAGCCCTTTTTTGCCTAATTTACGCCCTAAACTGGTTGCTAGCTCCAAACCAGCCGCCCCGCCACCTACGATTACTATGTTATGTTTTTCAGCCATGATTCTTCCTGCCTCAATAAACGTATTTATGTACGGTAGCATTATAACTAATCAATACCGCTGTGGCTGATTTTAACGCATTTACATGGCTTATAATTCGATGGAGAGTTTCGTAGTCGAACTCAGTCGGTTATTATTCTTTTCCTATCCATATCTCTAGTACACCTTCCTTTGCTTTCAGATTGGGTTGCACGGTATAGACCTCAAGTTTAGTTATACTTTTGATAATTGACGCAAGCACTTCCGCTTTTTCTTTGTCGCTAGAATTAAAATAGCGTACCTGAGTTTTTGCAGGAATTTTTTTGCTGTCAATTTCCTCAACTCCAGGCGCGATAATCATGTTGTTGCGAAGATTTTTCTGAATATCATTAGCTATAGATTGCTTACTTTTTTCATCTTTATCTACTTGAATATAAATTAAAGAGTTCCGAAGCTTTTGATAATATGTGCTTATATCTTCAGATGGAGATAGGGCGGGATTAGTTTTGTCGTTACTTATCTTTTCTGCTTCAGCATCATTGGCTGATCCAGACTTTGGTTTCAATGACTCAATTTCCGTAGCCACCGTATTTATTGCTTCGTTGACAGCCACGAATACTGGTCGTTTCTCGTCCCCAAATGCCTTTTCCAAAGCATTGAGAGCCGCCCAAGAAGCTCGAAACTTACCAGGTTCCGTCGCACTCAGATTAGCTAAAAATGGCGCAATTAACGCCGCGTCTGCACGAGCTTTTTCTTGTTCTAATTCACTCGAAGATTTAAATATATTTTGAATAACTGTTGCAGAGACTATTGCGCCAAATAAAAATACGATTAGTGGTGATTTCGCTATATTATTGAACGCATCCCATATTTTTTTAACTGTCGATGGTGGTGGATTTTCTGGTTGTTTAAGTAAAACGGTAAATTCTCGATTCATGATGATCACCTTTATTTTGAGTTTAACCAAATCAGATCGTAGGCTGCTGGGATAACGTAAGGAATCCCAGCGCAACATTCACAAAATGTAGGGATTCACTACATGCTCTATCGAGTCGTACCTCATCATAACCTACGACTTATATATACCAATCCTGAGGAATCTCATCGATTTTAAACGGCGCGACTTGAATGATGCGTTCTGAACCGTCTGCTTGGGTGATATTAATATCGACTTGCTCAGCATCACGTCCTTGACCATAACGGGCAACAATACGCGCCGCTAGATACAAATCTTCGGCACTCGGTTCGCCGTCTATTAACATTAAAGGACCAGGATGACTTGCGCAATTCATGCTGACAAATTGTTTTTTATAGCCTTGTAAGAATCGCCCTTCGCCTTCTTCACGCGCCACGATAACTTTAAAATGCGGATTCGGACGTATATGTCTGCCGACTTTTAATAGCATCACATCGTCTAATTCGTAGTCTTTATGTCCGTGGGCTTGCCACAAATCGACTAATTTGGCGGAATAACTTTTATCAGTAAGAAAACAGCAACCGCCCGCAGGTTGGGCGTAGTCATCAAAGCCCCAGTCTTTAGCCAGTACCATTTGGGGCTTACGCGACCGCCCCGTAATGTCATGCAGTTTTTCTCTGTCTACCCAGCCTTCGCGTTCGGGCAAGGTTGCAGGTAAATTTTTCGCACACAAAGGACGCAGTAATAAATCATCTGCCCCTGATTGGGTAGCAATAATCGGCATAGTGGCTTTGCGTTGTGACATCGGACGCTGACCGATCACTTCACCAGTGATGATAAAGTCAAAATCATTTTCGACCATCCACTGCTTGGCTTTGTTGACCATGAATATTTTGCAATCTAAACAGGGATTCAAATGTTGACCATAGCCGTGTTTAGGATTAATCAGGACATTTTTATATTCTTCGATAACATCGACAATATGTAGTTTGATACCGAGTTGTTCAGCAACCCACAGGGAGTTATTACGCTTAACTTTGGCTTTATCTTTGGCGCGTATGGCGTGGGTGTGTCCTTCGACACAAAATCCTGTAAAAAAATTAATGCCTTCGACGTGGACACCTTGTTCGAGGATGGTTTTAGCCGCCAACATGGAATCTAATCCACCTGAAATTAACGCGACCGCTTTTCTTTGCTTATTCATGAGACTCTTAGATTAAAAAAATGCGGCTATTATAGCGGAGTAGACCTGATAGGTTTTATAAACCTGTCAGGTCTTTGACTTAGCAAATTTTATACAAGCCATCCAATACCAATGAATTAGGACTCACCATTCCGATGACTTTACCGTTTTCAACTACCGGAACGCGAACCAGATTATAGGTAGCAAATAACCGTGAACAATAGCGTATATCCATCTCAGGGTGCACTTGAATCACAGGGCAAGTCATAATTTCATAAACATTGACTCTATCAGGTGCGCGGTCTTTAGCCAATACCTGACGTGCTATATCGCCCGACGTTATCATTCCATATTCATCATCATCATGACGCTTGTTGACAATCAATACTGACGTGCCCGATGCTTTCATTTCTTTTAACGCATCACTGATGGTTGCTGTGCCATCTATACTAGCAAAACTTGCTTTCATTACTTCTTTGACACGAATAATTTTTGGTTCAGTCATAACTCGTCTCCTAACTCTTGGGTTAATTGTTCCACTTGGTGCATCACACCAATGGCATCTTCCACATCGATTTTAAAAGCAATCCCTGCGCCTGCTTTACTATCAAATTCGCCCGCTTTGGCTATTTTTTCTAAAATGTGACGGCTTAAATGTTCTTCAACTAAAAACATTAACACATCTCTCGGCGTGTCCAGTGTTAAGCCAAAAAAGGTTTTGGATTGTTTCAGACCTTCGCCCCGCGCATGATTAATCACCGTCGCGCCTTTCGCACCACTCTTACGCGCGGTATCCAGTACCAAATCGGTTTTGTCGTCTTCGACAAAGGCAATAATTAATTTAAAGTGCATAAATTTACTCAAGGTTTAGATGAAAGATGGCGTTTACTCAGCCACGCGGCAAGTTGCGCGTAACCCAACACGGCAATAATAGGAAATAAACTGGCAAAAGCAATTAAGCCGAAACCATCTATTAATGGATTGCGATCTGGCACAACCTGTGCCAAGCCCAAACCTAATGCAGTGACGAACGGCACGGTCACTGTTGAAGTCGTTACTCCGCCTGAATCATAAGCCAAACCAACAATGAACTTAGGCGCAAATAGGGTTTGTATTAACACCAACACATACCCGATGACGATAAAAATATACAATTCTATACCCGTAACTATGCGAAAAGCCCCAAGTGCGATACCAATCGCCACGCCAATGGACACGGCAATGCGTAAGCCCCATGCACGAATAGTACCGCCTGAAATCTGCTCGGCTTTAATTGCCACCGCCAATAAAGACGGTTCGGCTAAGGTAGTGGCAAAACCAATACAGGCAGCAAAGACATAAACCCAACTGTATGTTCGCCATGTTGCAAGCTGATCCTGTGGACTAATACCAAGGAATTCGGTGCTGGTCAATTCTTTTGCCATCAACTTACCCAATGGAAACAATGCCATATCCAAGCCTTCAAGGAAAAAAGCAATACCTAGCAACACATAGACAAAACCAATCAGGGTTTTTTTAGGATTAGGCAAAGGCTTACGAATCACCAACAATTGAAAGCCAATAATAATTGCCGCAATCGGTAAAATATCGCGGCAAGTGGCTAATAATGCTAAGGCAAAGTGAATGAGCCAAGCAATCATAGTATCGCCCCATAAGCCATGACGAAGATCATCGGCGTTAAGGATCCAAAAGCGATTAAACCGAAACCATCTATCATTGGATTACGTCCCTTAATCGTAGTGGCTAAGCCCAGACCTAGTGTAGCCACTAAAGGAACAGTAATGGTAGAAGCTGTTACCCCACCTAAATCGTAAGCGATGCCAATAATTTCCGCAGGCGCGAACAAAGTCATGACCAGTACCACGCCATAACCACCAATCAATAAATAAGACAACGACCAACCATGAATAATGCGTAACACACCAATTAGAATAGCCACGCCGACTGACAAGGCAACTGTGAACCTTAATCCTAAACTATAGTGCATTTTTGCATCGCTACTGTGCGTGATAATATTGGCTTGACTGACAATATCGGTAGTTTCATTGATAATTGCAATCAGCGCGGGGTCAGCAACCGTTGTACCAAAACCTAAACAAAAAGCAAAGCTCAATAGCCAGAATGCACTCCCTTTACGCGCAAACGCATAAGCCAGTGATTCACCGAGTGGAAAAAAACTTTGTTCCAGCCCTTGAACGAACAACGCCAGCCCAAAAACCACGAATACTGTACCGATGATTAAGCTGATAACATCTGGAATAGGTTGTTTAATGATTAAAACCTGAAATACAAAAACAACTGCGAGAATCGGCACGAGATCGAGAAAACTATTGAACAATTGCTTAATAAAGTGGTTCTTTAACATAAACAGCCCAACTCCTTGAAGACGGTTTGATTGTATAGCAAAGGTCAGAGGGTATCTATTGTGTTAAAAAAAAGCCCCGATAAATCGAGGCTTTTTCTTTAAAACAGACGGCGATTCACGTTAGCAAATCGCCATTGTAAACAACTGCTTACCAACTGAAGCCTGCACCCGCATTAGCACTCATTTGACTGGTGCTACCGAAGCCGGAACCCATTGCTGCACTTAAGCGAATGTGTTCACCTACGTCCGCCTTACCACCAAATGCAATCGCCTGTTGACCTGCATAAAAACCGCTACCCATACCGACTGAGTAATGGTGTCCTGCCATCGGTGCGGGAATAGCCGCCATTGCAGAGGCTTGTGAAATACCACTGTAAGCCCGCTCCGCAATGTTATTCATATCACCTGACAGATCCTGTAATTGACCATAGTTGACGGCATCGTATTTAGTCGTACCATCCGCAACGCCAGTAACTTTAGCAGGACCGCCTGTGGAATTACTAAAGGTTGCGCCATTATCATTCATCGTTAATTTGGCAGGTTGTTGTGTACCACCTGACAACTCGGTTCTATCTTCGTAGACTTTCAGACCATTGGTTTGACCTAGCCCGTTCGTTAAGGTGGTAGAAGCCACTGACTCTGGTGCGGGAGCGACTGCCCCCGTGACAGGATCAACGACTGGAGCCCCTTTGACTACAACACCTGTTTGACCCGTTACGCCTGCTGTAGCACCCTCTAATTTACTGGTACCTAGATCACCGACTACTGTTGAAGTCGCACCTGTTTTACCAACAAAAGCGGTATCACCGTTGACATAAAGATTACCATCGACCAGCGTATTACCACTGACTTTATCTTGGTATGTCACCCCATTTAATCGATCACCTATGGTTGTATTAGGTGCAACAGTAGCTGGCGTACTAAGAACCTCTATGCCGCCAGAACCAGTACTCGCGCCTGGATTAGTCGCGGTAATACCCGTCACCCCGTTACTAGCTAATGTTCCAGGAGCTCCACCCAGTAGGGTCGTTCCAGTGCTATTCAGGGTAATGGATGAAGAGGGCGCACCTGCTGTTTCGCCACCGCCAGTTAATCGTGTTCTATCTTCAAACACTTGCAGACCATTGGTTGTCCCTACACCGTTTGTCAACGTAGTAGAGGCTACAGATTCTACTTTAGTAGTATTTGTCACTAAATCAGTAACAGGGGCAGTTGTGGTAATACCCGTCTGCCCGATGACACCAGTGGTTTTCCCCGCGAGCTGACTACTAGCGAGATTGCTACTCGCATCAACCGTTGAAGTCGCCGAATGCGTACCGACAAAAGCCGTATCACCATTAACGTAAAGGTTCCCATCTATAAACTCATTACCAGCAACCTGAGTCTGATACTGCGCCCCTGCCAGTCGATCACCAATCGTCGTATTGGCAGCGATAGTTTTGGTAAGCCCCTGTTTATAAGTAATCACGCCCCCCGTTCCATTTACAACATCATTGGTACCCGTGACACCATTAGAGCTTAATGGTGCCGTTGGATCACCTAGGATTCGATCTGCGGCGAGACTACCAGGATCAATATTAAGACCAATAACCGTGGCGTTGCTCATATTAAGTACGCCATTGATATTAGTCGTACCCGTCAGCGTAGTATTGCCCGTGTTAGTTAAATTACCTATGTTGTTAAGTGGTCCCGTATTATTAAGCCCCGACAGGATAGTTTGACCAGTCACATTGAGCGTGGTAGCCGTGATATTGCCTGCGGTCACATTACCTAACGTAGAGTTTCCTAACGACGTAAGATTGGTGAAATTACCATTATCCGCCGTGACA
>NQJH01000185.1:0-1363 GCA_002256685.1 Methylococcaceae bacterium NSP1-2
AATGTAAAGCTGAACTCTTGCATGACACTGTTTGCACAAATACCCAATGCCAGCCCTGTTTTTAGCCGCGTTATTGACCAGTATTTTAATGGCAAGCCTGATACAAAAACATTGGCATTGCTGGGTAATAACTAATTAATTCAATAGCCGAATTCTGTTATTAATCTCGATATAATGGGTTTTGCGTTGCTCTCCATCTTACAGGTTATCCAAAGTAGGGTACGCTGTGCGTACCGAAAAAGGTTGGTAAATCCACAGTATAGCGGGTGTTCATGGATAAGGTACGCACAGCGTACCCTACATGGCTTTTATTAAATAGAAGGCTTCTTTTTCAAGCTCATCCTTTCCTATTAATCTATTTAATAAATTTAACTCTCTTTCAAGGATTGAATTCTATAATATCGGTTTCAACACAATCACTACTATCTAAAATAATTTCTTCATCTTCATACTGTTTGCGTATTTCAGCAATTGCATTATCCAAAGAAGCCGCTTCTATTTCTACAATGCGTTGTAATGTTTCAGTTATTTCAATTGTGTAAGTTGTTAATGTTGCTTTCATAAAATGAAGCTGAATGATTGTTGTTTTAAAATACTTTCATATTGATTATTTAAAGCTTCATAATCTAAAAAAGAAACTCTATTTTTAGTTGATAAATCTTTAAATGATGAATATTTTATTTTACTTAGGTATTCTTGTTGTCTTGCTATATCGGCAACTATTACCATTCTCGAATAAAAATCTTGTAGGTCATGAAATTTTAAAAGTGAGTTTTGAATATCTGTAGAGTGTTCTACTTCAAAAAAAGAATGAGGCATATTTCTTTCATTAAACCAGATAACATCGATAGTCGAACTTCTTTTAACAATGTGAGAATAACTATATTCTGGTAATACATCGAGTGTTCTTATTTCACCTAAACTTATATTGATGAATTTTTTGTTTTTATCTTGATTTGGAATGAAAGTGTTTAATCCCTTTAAATTACCAATCGTTAGTAATAATCCTTGAAAATAAGAATGATTGAATTCGATAACATCTTTAGATGTTTTGTTTTTTTCAGTTTCAGCAATTATCCCACGCGCTTCTATTTCTGCTCTAAATTTTACTAAACCGTAAAGACCAGATTTTATTTTATAAATATTTTTATCTAATTGAACAATTCTACGAATACTGGCAAAAGGTGTTTTAGTTTTCCAAATACATTCTTTTATTTTTAATGTTTCCTGATTTAGTTGTCCAAGCGTTGCAACTCCACCAAGTTTTTCTAATGTCAAAATAACAGCTTCGTTTTGTTTCATAATAATACTAATTATTTATATACAGCTCAATTTATCCCAATCCCCTTTATGCACGCTAACC
>NQJH01000185.1:1375-9238 GCA_002256685.1 Methylococcaceae bacterium NSP1-2
TTAAATTGGTCGGGACGACAGGATTTGAACCTGCGACCCCTTGTCCCCCAGACAAGTGCGCTACCAAGCTGCGCTACGCCCCGATTATTTAATAATGATGGATCTATTGAACAGGATTGTGAATACAATCCCTAGTAAAGCAAGAGGGCAGATTATACAGCATCTGCCCTGTTTTTGTCGCTCTATTTTAGTAATTCTAAAATGTCTTCGAGATCAGCGACCATTTGATGGATAAGTTGTTTAGTCAGCGTGGCATTGTCTTTGTTGTCATCACTGCTTAAATGCGCTCTTGCTCCACCGATGGTGTAGCCTTGTTCGTATAATAACGATCGTATTTGCCGTATCATCAATACATCATGACGCTGGTAGTAACGGCGATTACCACGTCTTTTTATAGGGTTGAGTTCGGTGAACTCTTGTTCCCAATAACGCAATACATGAGGTTTGACTCCGCACAATTCGCTGACTTCACCAATGGTGAAATAACGTTTTGCGGGAATGACTGGCAGATCATTATTACTCGGATCCAACATACGCTTCTACTCGGGCTTTTAGTTTTTGACCTGAACGGAATGTTACCACACGCCGCGCCGTGATGGGAATTTCTTCGCCTGTTTTTGGATTTCTACCCGGACGACTGCTTTTATCGCGCAGTTCAAATTTACCAAATCCAGAAATCTTTACTTGTTTTCCCTGTTCTAAGGAACTTTTAATTTCCTCAAAAAAGAATTCCACCATGTCTTTTGCTTCGCGTTTATTTAAGCCTAATTCCTCAAATAATCCTTCAGCAAAATCTGCTTTTGTTAATGCCATTAATCAATCTCTCAACTTTGCGCCCGTGTTTCGGGTCAGTGTGTCTAACAACGTGCTAAATATAGCATCTATTTGTAAATCTGTAAGTGTTTGCGTGTCATTTTGTAGGATTATACTCAGTGCTACGCTTTTACTGCCTTCTGTTACGCCTTTGCCACGATAAATATCAAATATAACAATATCTTGTAATGTGGGTTCATTGCAGTTTTTAATGCAGGCTATGAGTTGGTTTGCGGTGATGTCGTCATTGACTATCAGGGCTAAATCACGACGCACGGACGGGTATTTTGACAGCGGTTTGAATTTAGCAGGGGTTTTATTCAATACTAAGTCTTGCGCTAATTCAAATAAAAATACTTGGCTATCAAAGCCCAGTTGTTTTTCCAGATTAGGATGTAACATTCCTATCCAACCTAAACTTTGACCGTCTTTGTTCAGAATTTCAGCGGTTTGATAAGGATGCAAGGCGGATTGTTCTGCGGGTACAAACTGCACTTCGCAACCTGTTAAACCGAATAACGCTTCGACATCGGCTTTGACATCAAAAAAATCGACTTTGCGGGTTTTTTCGCCCCATTGTTCAGCGTAAGCACTGCCTAAGGCTAAGCCTGCTAACATTTTTTCCTGCTGAGTTTCACCGTCTTTTTGCACAAAACGTAAACCTGTTTCAAATAAACGCACACGGTTTTGTTGGCGGTTGGTGTTGTGCAATGCCGCTTTGATTAACCCACACCATAGCGTGGTGCGCATGACTGCCATATCAGCAGAAATGGGATTTTTTAACCGGACTACTTCGTCATTGGGGGCAATGGCTTGTTGTATCTCTTCATCCACAAAGCTGTAGGTGATGGCTTCTTGATAGCCTCTATCAACAAATAAGTCTTTAACACGGTCGAGTTCTAACACGCTTTCAGTGGCTTGCCCCAATTGTGAGCGCATTAATAAACTGCTGCTAGGCAGATTGTTATAACCAACAATACGCGCAATTTCTTCGATTAAATCGGCTTCGATAGCAATGTCAAAACGACAGCCAGAGGGCGTAACACACCAGCCATCGGCTAGGGTGGTTACATCGAGTCCTAGACGTTGAAAAATATCAACAATGATGTCATCGGCAATCGCTATACCGAGCGTTTTTTCAACACGTTGTCGTCTGAGTGTCACAGCATCACGTTTGGGCAGTGTGTTTGCTGTAGTTACTTCAGTAATTGCACCCACGCTACCACCAGCAATTTCAACTATCAATTGAGTCGCACGTTCAATGGCACGGGCTTGTAACGTGAAATCCACGCCGCGTTCAAAACGGTGTGATGAATCAGTGTGCAACCGCGCTTTACCAGCAATGGTTTGTGGCGTAAAAAATGCGCATTCTAAAAATACGTCTTGGGTACTATCGCTGACGGCGGATTCACTGCCACCCATGACACCTGCTAAGGCTAAGGCTTGTTTATCATCGGCAATAACGAGAGCTTCGGTATCAAGTTTAATGGTTTGCCCGTTTAATAACGCGAGATTTTCATCGGCTTGCGCGTAACGTACGCTGATACCGCCTGTTAATTTAGCCGCATCAAAAGCGTGTAACGGTTGCCCTAATTCGATTAACACATAGTTAGTGACATCAACAACCGCGCCTAAACTTCTAACACCTGAGCGGCGTAAGCGTTCTTGCATCCATAATGGTGTTTCGGCTTGAGGATTGATGCCTTTGATTAAACGACCTAAATAACGGGGGCAGGCTTCGGGAGCTTGCACGGTGACGGTTAATAATTCGGCGTGATTGATAGGCGCGTCCAAAACCTGTTTTGGACTCCAGTCCATTTTATTTAACACGGCCACTTCCCGTGCTATGCCTTCAACACTCAAGCAATCTGCGCGATTTGGTGTTAAATCGACTTCAATAATCGAATCATTCAGCGATAAATACTCACGAATATCCATACCGACAGGGGCATCATTTGCCAATTCCATTAAACCATTGGCATCAGCGGCAAGCCCCAGTTCTTTTTCAGAACACAGCATTCCAAACGATTCCACACCGCGTAATTTGGATTTTTTTATTTTAAAATCTTCGGGTAATACCGCGCCACTGGAATTTTTAAACCCACGCGCACATTCGCCGCGCCGCAAACAATTTGCAGAGGTTCTGCTTCGCCAACATTGACGCGGCAAACGCGCAATTTATCTGCATCTGGATGTTTTTCCATTTCAAGCACTTCACCGACCACGACACCGCTAAATACTGCCGCCGCAGGTTCAACGGAATCGACTTCTAGCCCTGCCATTGTTAATTGCGCCACTAACTCATCGGTACTGACGGCAGGATTGACATAACTTCTTAACCACGCTTCACTGATTTTCATAGGACTTCCCTGTTAGTTAAATTGTTGTAAAAATTTCAGGTCATTTTCAAAAAATAACCGTAAATCATTAATGCCATAACGGAGCATTGCCAAGCGTTCCACACCCATACCGAAAGCAAAACCACTGTAGCGTTCACTATCAATATTGACAGATTTGAATACTTCGGGATGAATCATGCCGCAGCCCATCACTTCTAACCAACCCGTGTGACTGCACACGCGACAACCTTCGCCGCCACACATCACACATTCAATATCGACTTCGGCAAGACGGTTCGGTAAACGGAAAATAAGACGGACGAAAGCGCACTTGAATATCTTTTTCAAAGAACGCGCGTAAAAATTCATACACCACGCCTTTTAAATCGGCAAAACTCACATCGGTATCGACTAAAAAGCCTTCGACTTGGTGAAACATTGGCGTATGGGTAATATCAGAATCACAACGATACACACGACCGGGTGCAATCACTTTTAATGGCGGGGTTTCTGATTCCATAACCCGAATTTGTACAGGCGAGGTATGGGTTCTTAATACACGGTGCGCGTCAAAATAAAAGGTATCGTGCATAGCGCGTGCAGGGTGATGTTCTGGAATATTTAAGGCTTCAAAATTGTGATAATCATCTTCAATTTCAGGACCTTCAACAACGGTAAAGCCGACACTGGCAAAAATTTTTGAAATGCGTCTTAAGGTCGTGGTGACAGGATGTAAACCAGCAACGTTTTGACCGCGACCCGCTAAGGTCACATCAATGCGTTCATTAGCCAGCCGTGCGCTAAGTGCGGCTTGTTCCAATTCGGTTTTTTTGGCTTCCAGTTGGGCTTGAAAACTGTCTTTGGCTTGATTAATAACCTGACCAACAGCGCGGCGTTGTTCAGGGTCAAGGCGACCGAGTTCTTTCATTTGTTCGGTAAATAAGCCTTTTTTGCCTAAATAATGCACGCGAACAGCATCAAGCTGCATAAGGTCGGTGGCAATAGCAAGCTCTTGTAAGGCTTGCGCGAGAAGTTCGTCTAAGGATGGGGACATGAAGTGTGTCGCTGTATTGTGTTAAAAAAGGGGGGATTTTATCACGGGATGGAGTCCAATAGCTTTAGCTATTGGATGTAAAACAGCTAAAGCTATTTTACTCCCGATAAAGTTTGTCGCTACTATCCATATCGCCCGTTTGGTTATACAACAACGGGCTACCCTGATTAAGAACAGCTCCCGCAATAACGTTGCACACCACAATTTTATGATCGCCCGCATCGGTATAATGGCTTACTTGGCAATCAAAATATGCCAAACTGTCTGTTAACACAGGCGCGGTTGATAACCCTTGTTCCCAGTTAAAACCTGCCATTTTGTCTTTAATATCGGAACGACCAAAATGCGCGGCAATATCAGACTGCCCTTGTCCCAACACATTAACCGTACACACACCACCCGCTTGTAATAAGCTGTATGAATAATGCTCAGGGTTAATGCTAATCGCTAATAACGGTGGATCAAAAGACACTTGCATCACCCAAGCGGCGGTAAACGCGTTGTGATGCAAACCATCACTGACCGCTATCACATAGACACCGTGACTCAGTTGTTTAAATAATTCGTTCATATCAAAATACCAGTTGAATACGCATCGACAAATCGACCGCTTTAATATGCTTAGTCAACGCGCCGATGGAAATAAAATTTACTCCAGTTTCTGCGATAGTACGGATATTAGCAAGACTAATATTACCCGAAGCCTCCAGCTCTATTTTACCCGCTGTTAAGCTAACCGCCGCCCGTAAATCGTCAAGACTAAAATTATCCAGCATAATGCGATCTGGTTTTGCCGCGATTGCTTCTTGCAATTGTACCAGCGATTCAACCTCGATTTCGACAGGAACGCTGCTAAGCATACGCGCTGTTTGAATAGCGTTAGTAAGTGAACCTGCCGCCATAATATGATTTTCTTTGATTAAAACACCATCATACAAACCAATACGATGGTTATAACAGCCACCACATTTAACTGCGTATTTTTGCGCATCGCGTAAGCCGGGAATGGTTTTGCGCGTATCCAAGACTTTGCAGTGTGTGCCTTTAACCGCCTCAGCATATTGTCTAGCGACCGTTGCCGTCGCTGATAACGTTTGTAATAAATTCAACGCGGTGCGCTCGCCGGTTAACAAACCTCTTGCTGAACCTTTGAGTTTACACAGTAGAGTATTTTTAGCCACACTGTCGCCTTCTTTGACCTGCCAGTCAATTTGAATATCGGCATTTAACTGTTTAAACACCGCCTCAAACCATGCTTGACCACATAACACCAACTCCTCGCGGGTAATCACCTCCGCCTCAGCATGAGTGGATTCAGGAATAATAGCGGCAGTTATATCACCTGTGCCTACGTCTTCTGCTAAATAGGGGCGAATGTCGATTTTTTGTGGATTGGTCATGATGATAGTCTGATTTGTAATGATTTAACCACTATATTGACCACCGCCAACGATGTCAATTTTTGCCATAAACCTATATAAATTATAACGTAATTGCCCTGACAAACTAATGACATTAATTGTCACTTACCTATAATTCTTGTCACAATTTTTAAAAATTATTGTCAAAAATTGCTTATGGTACGACAAATCTATAATAAAAATTCTATATTGATTAATTAGTTATAGGAAAATAACTGGATTTATGTATTAGGCATGATATATGCTTTCCTAATAGATATTGCTTCAGGCATCCATCAAAGAAGTTGAATAAGATAAGCCCAGAACGCAATACATTATTAAATATAATCTGTGCCTATCAAATTAATTTGCGATTATCAGTCGCACGAGTCAGTTTTTATCATCAAACCATAGCATTCTAAAGGAGATCGGACAGCTCATGTGCAATAATCCAAAATCAGCTTCTGGCTTCACGCTTTTGGAGCTCATCGTCGCCATTTCTATCGCCGGTATTTTGATGGCGATGGCGATACCTAGTTTTAGCGACATGATAAGGAATAATCGCTTAACGACTTATGCCAACGAATTGGTGGGGTCGTTAAATATAGCGCGTAGTGAAGCGGTTAAACGAGGAGTAACTGTGCATGTTGCTAAAATTAGCACAACAACAACCTCTTACTGGAGTGAGAGTGGATGGGCTGTTTTTGTCGATACCGATAATGATCACAATTTCGATCCCCCCTCTGTTCCACCTAAAGCAACAGACGATATTCTTATTAGATCATACGATAAACTGCCCGCTAACTTTACATTAATGAGTAATAATTTCAGCAATTACATTACTTATAAAAGTGATGGAACTAGCAATAATAATGGTAGCTTTGCCGTCTGTGATAACAGTGATGGTAATAATACAGCCGAACCCTACACCTCCCGACTAATCATTATCAATAAGATGGGTAGAATACAAATGGGTAAGGATAGCAACGGCGATGGTATTCCCGAAAAGAACGATAACACCAATTCAACTTCCTGTACGTCACCATGAAAACACATACTGGATTTACACTCATTGAAGTACTCATTGCGATGTTAATACTCGCAGTTGGCTTATTGGGTCTAGCGGCACTGCAAACTTACACGCTCAGAAGCAACCTAGCGGCTTATAATAACGGGCAAGCAATTCAATTACTTTATGATATGTCGGATAGAATGCGGGCTAATAATTGTAAAGAAGTGACCGGAACCGGAACCGGAACCGTCACTTGCCCTAATCCTGCTAATTATATTATTGGCGATAGTAATACAGACAATCGCACAGCGGGTAAAAATGTGGACAGTCCTGTTCATGCGTGCAAAATAACCACTAATAGCACCTGTAATGCTACCCTGTTGTCAACCTATGACCTCATCGAATGGAATAATGCCATCGCTGCTACGTTACCGATGGGCAGAGGCTGTATAACGTCAGGTAATGGTGTTTTTAATCTGTATATCACTTGGGATGATAATCGTGATGGCACAGTCACTACCGATGTCGCAGTTCCCACTAACTGCGCTGGCACATTCAGCACACTCTCCAGTGGTACATCCAATGATCCCGTCTTCACTATGAGTACGCAGCTATGAAAAACTTTAGAACCACCGCGCCTCAACGTGGTTTTACCCTGATAGAGCTGATGATAGCAATGCTAATTGGGGTGTTTTTGATGGCAGGTATTTTGCAGATTTTTTCCAGTGCCAAACAAGCCTATCGACTGCAAGAAAACCTATCCCGATTACAAGAAAATGGTCGGTTTGCAATGGATTATCTTACAAAGGGTGTTCGTATGGCAGGATATATGGGCTGTTCATCCTCTGTAAGATCTACGACTAACATGGTTGATCCAACAAAAGTCAGTGTCGCCAGCTTAGCACTTAATGCAATTAGTGGTATGAATAATGTTACTAATAATTGGAATACAAAAGCCTGCGGTACTAATGAATGTATAGCAAATACTGATGTTATTAATTTTATGACTGCTGGTTCTTGTGGTGGTAAATTGACGGGTAATATGACTGCCGATAATGCCAACATTCAAATAGATGCCAACAATACCTGCGGTATTGCACAAGATGAGGTAGTTATCATTTCTGATTGTTCCAGTACTGATATTTTTGCTGCCTCTAGTGCTTCTAATGGTGCTGGAAAACAGACAATTGCTCATGCTAATAATATAAACACGGGTAACAGGCTCAGTAAAGCCTACTCAAAGGA
>NQJH01000018.1 GCA_002256685.1 Methylococcaceae bacterium NSP1-2
ATATTGAATTATTGGGGCTAATAGAAATTTATCGCGGATATGGTATTGGCACACAGCTTTTAAATTGGGCAGAAACAGAAGCGCGTTATCAATCCAATAACCTTTGGTTAGTCACGTCGTCATTTAATCAACGCGCCTTGCAGTTTTATTCACGCCACGGTTTTCAATCAGTCGGCACACTTGAAGGCTTAGTACACCCTGATTACGATGAAATATTACTGCGTAAACCACTAATAAATTGCGCGTAAAACTCATTTTAGTTTTCAAATTGGCTTGTGAGAATTAAACTGGAGTTATTTAGTTACTTAACAGGATAATCCATGACTCATTTTGCTTTAACCGCACTTTCACCGATTGATGGTCGCTATGCCGACAAAGTCGAAGCTCTTCGCCCTATTTTTAGTGAATATGGGCTGATTCGTTTCCGTGTTCTGGTTGAGGTGCGTTGGCTACAAGCACTAGCCGTTCATCCGCTTATTGTTGAAGTTGCACCATTCAGTGATGAGGCTAATCAGTTATTAAACAACATCGTGGCTAATTTTTCCGCTGTTGATGCTGAGCGCGTCAAAATCATTGAAAAAACCACTAACCACGATGTCAAAGCCGTCGAATATTTGCTGAAAGAAAAAATTGCTGGCTGTGCGGAACTGGAGCAAGTCAGTGAATTTATTCATTTTGCCTGTACCTCAGAAGATATTAATAATTTGTCTTATGCGTTGATGTTGCAAGAAGGACGTAAAGTAATACTTACCCAAATTGATGACTGTATCGCCGCATTAAAAAAACTGGCGTTAGAAACTGCGGCGCAACCGATGTTATCACGGACTCATGGGCAATCAGCGACACCGACGACAGTCGGTAAAGAATTTGCCAATGTGGTAGCGCGTTTATCACGTCAAAAACAGCAATTAGAATCCGTTGCGTTATTGGGTAAAGTCAATGGTGCGGTGGGTAATTATAATGCCCACGCGGTGGCTTATCCTGATGTCGATTGGGCTGAATTTGCCCAGTGTTTTGTCGAATCCTTAGGTTTGCAATGGAATCCTTATACCACGCAGATTGAACCGCATGATTATATTGCGGAGTTTTTCCACGCTTTATCACGCTTTAATACCATTTTATTGGATTTTGACCGCGATATTTGGGGTTATATTTCTCTGGGTTATTTTAAGCAAAGAACCATTGCTGGAGAAATTGGTTCGTCCACCATGCCGCATAAAGTTAATCCAATTGATTTTGAAAATTCAGAAGGTAATTTAGGTATTGCCAATGCAATGTTTGGTTTTCTGGCAGAAAAATTGCCCGTATCACGCTGGCAACGGGATTTAACCGATTCGACGGTGTTGCGTAATATTGGTGTTGGTATCGCGCATACCAGCATAGCGATTCAAGCCAGTTTAAAAGGTATCTCTAAATTACAGATTAACATTGAAGCCATTGACGCGGATTTGAATGCCAATTGGGAAGTATTAGCCGAACCTGTGCAAACGGTCATGCGCCGTTATGGCATTGAAAAACCGTATGAGAAATTAAAAGAATTGACCAGAGGACAGCGCATTACGCCTGACCAATTGTGGGTTTTTATTGAAAAATTAGACATACCTGAGGATGCTAAAGTTGCGTTATTAGCACTGACACCGCGTGACTACACGGGTTATGCAGCGCAGTTAGCGAAAGATATTTAACACTGTTGTAGGGTACTGACATTATAAGCAGGAGTCCAATAGCTTCAGCTATTGGCTAGAAAACAGCTAAAGCTGTTTTACTCCTGCGTAACTTGTGGGTAATGTCGTGGCGCGTGCTGCAAAACACAAGGCTATCATCGTGGTAAACCAATGCCCCTCCGTGTGATCCAGCAACGGTGAATTAAATAAACTAGTGGTGATTAGTGTCACTAACAAACCTTGAGCCATCCATTTATCTTGTTCAGGCAATGTTCTCGCGTAGTAATATTGACTGGCAAAAAATCCTAAATAGAAAAACAATCCTATCGCCCCTAACTGCACACCTATCAAGAAAAATTCATTGTGTGGATTGTTGGCTTCTTTACCTGAGATACGCTGATAGGCTTTAGTAAAATTACCCGTGCCGTGTCCGAATATTGGTTTTTTAGCAATCAATTTTGCTGAGTATTTCCAGAAGGTAAAACGTTCGCCCATCGAAAATTCGCCTTCTTTAGGGTGTCCATGCAAATATGACTGCATGGTCGCGACCCCTTCTTTAATGCGCGTGGCTTTATTTGAAAATTTGATAAAACCGCCTAGAAAAATAGCCATCATCAACACAGCAAGCAACAGCCCTTTTTTAGTAAACCGCTGCACGGCAAATAATAAACTCAGAACAATAAAAATTAATTGCCCCGTGCGTCCTTGCGATACGAAAAATAGGTTATACAGACACAGTAATAGTATTGTTATATAGAGTATCTGCACAAGACCCCTGCTATCGAAGGCTTTGTGGGTGATAAAAAACGCAAAGAAAGCGATGAAAATACCGTGCGTGATATAGCTTTTAAAATACGGCAAGCATTGTAGATTGACACAAAACAAATCCATGTTCATTAATTGTGAGCCTATCACCGTCACCACTGAAGCGGCAATAAACGCGCCCCATGCCCATCGGCGGTAACGTTGCTCAGTTAAAAATGGCAGTAATAGTGGAATGAACAGTAACTCGCGGTATTTTTTTAGCATGGCAACCCCGTCACTGCGGGAAGCATCGCCATGATGTGTACCAACCAGAAAACAAGCAAATAACAACAAAGACCACAGCGCGACAGGATTATTTTTTAGCGTATTGGATAAGTGCCTAAATTGCCCAGACATACCCCATAACAACGCTAATACCACTGATAACGCAATCGCTAAGGCAGTGGAAAAATAGATGCTCACCAAAAATAACGCGACACAATAGCCGCCTACTTCGCTTGCTGTTATTTGTGTCTTTGCAAATTCAGTTATTTTCATGGCTTTGTTAGCTCTGCATTAAAAAATCGGCAACGCGGGTGATAAAAACCGTTGGCTGTTGGACGTGTAGCCAATGCCCTGCTTCAGCTACAATGTTTAACGTAGCTGTTGGAAATAACTGACTTAAATCGCCCGCTTTAACATAATGTGATTGTTCACCTGCAATAAATAAGGCGTTACCTTTAAATGGTGTAAGTTCATCGGTATTAGGAAACGCAGCAATAGCAGGCGCGGCGTGTTGAAAAATATCCAAATCAACCCGCCAACGATACCCGCCATTTACTAGGACTAAATTTTGCAATAAAAATTGCCGATAACTCAATTCAGGTATCGCCGTTGCCAAAAAATCATCCGCCTGTTTACGGTTGCTGATTTGCGCTAATGGCACGGATTTTAACGCGCCAACTGTGGCGTTAAAGCAATGCGTGTAACTGACGGGGGCAATATCGGCAACAATTAGTTTATTAATATAATCAGGGTGATTAAATGCGAACCACATTGCCACTTTACCGCCCATGCTATGACCTAACAGACTGACTTTCGTTAATGCCTGTTGCTCAATAAACGTCAATAAATCTGCCGCCATTGTTGGGTAATCCATAGCGGGATCATGAAAAGACGCGCCATGATTACGTTGGTCGGGGACATAAACATGAAACTGAGCTGACAATTTTTCTGCCACGCTACGCCAATTACGCGCAGAGGCAAAAAAACCATGCAGGATAATCAGTGGCGGATTGTTTGAATCGCCAAACTCTTCAAAGACTAATTTCATTAAGCAAACGCGAATATCGCGCCCATTACACCGCCAAAAACACCACCCCATACCACTAACCAGCCAAGATGTTCGCTAATAATGAGTTGCACCATTTCTTTAACGAGTTGCGGGGTTAATTCGCTCAGGCGTTTATCAATCACGGTTTCAATTTTGCTGACAATATCTTCGCCGATTTTGTGGGCATTTAAACCATGCTGTAAGGCAGCTTTAAAATTATCGGACTCAACCATATCCAGTAAAGTGACGCGCATTTTTTCGGTGAATGGTTCTTTTAACGGGACTAAGGCTTCTGTACCGCCCATCATCATTAACATACCGCCGAACGATGATTCCATAATCGATGATACTAAGCCTTCATAAATTTTGTCATAATCAACGGCATCCAATAACGGCTGTAAATTTAATAGTTTGCCGCCTTGTTGTTCTTCGGTTTCGATAAACTGTTCAATGTTTTGCGTGGTAAAAAACTGCTCCATCATTAATTGCTTGATGGACAACTTAAATTCTTCAAAACGGTCAGGTATGACCCCAGAGCCGTATAAATAAGGCACTTTTTCAAATAGCATATAAATGGCTAACCAGTTAGTAATCGCGCCAGATAGGGCAAAAAAACCAATGGATTTAATAAATCCTATTTCGGACAGTGTCCCAAGGATAATGATAGCAACGGCGGTAGCATTGGTGATAAAACTTTTATTTAATCGGTTTTTCATTGTTTTTTGTTAAAAGTAGGGCTTGTGTTGATAGATCAAAGCACTATATTTTAAAGCACACGCCTGTAAAATGCTGTGATATTCATAAACCCTTGTTTTTCGCATCACTCCGTAAGGCTCTTAAACTGGATTTAAGAGAATCACGCTATACTTAAGCTTCCGTTTTTAGTCATTGTTTAATTCATGAAAATTATCGCTTTTTCTATTGTGCCTAGCTTATTCTGGTGGGCAAAAAAGCCTGCCTATCCTACCCTGTTGTTATTACTCATCACGCTTTGCTCAGGCAATGTTTTTGCAGAGTCGCCGACTACACCACCACCGCCAGAGCCAACGAATTACAACGCGTCACAGGATATTACCAAAGACAGTTTACAAGCTAAAATTGACGCGCTGACAGCCCGAAAAGGCTTAGATGAGGCACTAAAATCTAGGATAATTGCTGCTTATCAATCAGCCCAAGATGAATTGAATAATATTAAAGCGTTTAACGAGCGAGAGATTGCTTTTAAAACGGCTATTCAACAAGCCCCTGACTTAACCAAAAAATTACAAAAAGACATTGACCAAGCGTCAGAAAAACCACCGAAACCCAATGAAGAAGACTTTGTAAAAATTCCTGTTGAAGAACTGACGCAACGGTTAGTGATTGAGCAAGACAAAGTCAAACAGTTAGATGAGCAAATCAGCAAACTAAGCAACGAGTTAATTGAAGAGCAAACTAACCGCCCCAATCTTATTCGCCAAGAAAGGCTCAACGCTAAGCAGGAACTTGATGAAGCGAACAAAGCCATACAAGATGCAATCGCCAATGCAGATTCAGATTCAGATGCAAAACTGGCACAAGACGCACAGAAAATTTATTTAAAAACTCAGATTGACGCTAAAACAGCTAAATTAAATATGCTAGATGCTGAAACGCTCAGTTATGCACCTAGACTTGGCGTACTTAAAACGCGGTTGCAACTACTGGGATTGCAAAAAGAGGCAATCAGTCCTGTGATTGACACCATAGAAAACGTGTTAAGCGACTTACAACAACAAGAGGAAAAAGACCGACAGAATGCACTCAGTCAAGCTGAAAAAGACTTAGCAGGTAAACCACTTGTTATTCAAGAGATTACTCGGGAAAACATTCAATACAGTCAACAGTTACAAACCATTAACGGCAAAATCAGCCATTACAACGAAGAAAAAGCCACTGCCGATAAACAAATTAGTGACATTGATGCGAATTTTAGTAGTGCGGCAAAGAAAATTGATCTAGCAAGTTTAAGTCCACCGCTGGGTAAAATTTTGCATGAACAGCGACGTAATTTATTAAGCCAAGATAAATTTGTCTCCCAGTCAGAATCGATACAGACCGAAACAGCAACCACCAATTTGGGGCAGTTAGCCATTGAAGAAAAGCTTAAAAAGCTCGACGATTTTGATGGGTATTTGCAGCATAAAATGGAGTTAAATGTTGATAAAAAATTGTCTAGGCAAGATCGCATGAAAATTCAAGCTGAATTACGCGTGTTATTAAATTATCAGGTCGAATTACTCAACAAATTATCAGTGGCTTACAACAGCTATTTGCGTACCTTGGGTGATTTTGATTTTGTCAGACAACAAAGACACAATAAAGTCGAAAAATTCGCCCTCTATTTGGATGAACGCTTGTTGTGGGTGCGTAGTTCTGAACTCGCATTCACTGATAATGTTGTCAGCGAGGTTTATCGATCAACTCTTTGGTTACTCTCGCCTACTAACTGGAATAGTATCCTTAAAAATGTCGCTAATCTGCCTGCTAAAAACCCATTTTTGACGCTGTTTGCCCTACTCAATATAACCATTTTATTGTTGGCTAAAAATTGGGCGAAACGGCGATTAAAAATTACCTCCGCTAAGGTTGGCAAAATTTATACAGATAATTTTCATTACACGTTGGAGGCGTTAGGTTATACCCTGATATTGGTAGCCCCGTTACCGTTGACTGTTACCTATATCGGCTGGCTTTTGAGTAATGTATCGGATAGTAATTTTACTCAGGCGGTTGGTCTAGGTTTAAATCGAGTCGCCATCGCCTGGTTTTTCTTGCAATTTTTTTATCGCCTGTTTGAACCGACAGGTATTATGCGTAACCATTTTCAATGGCAAGAAGACCCCGCAACCTTAATGCGCACACAGTTAGCGTGGATACGTTTTGTTATTTTACCTTGCGGTTTTATTATCAGAGTGACTCTCGCCTCTGGCGTTCCTGCTTATAGCGATAATCTAGGTCGTTTGGCACTCAATATCAGTCTGCTTGCCGTGGTGCTCTTTTTGACGAAACTACTGCACCCTCGTCATGGATTATTGCAACACATCGTTATTGGCGATGCACTTGAGTGGACTCGCTTTGTCCGTTATTTCTGCTACTTAGCGGCATTTTCGCCCTTAATTATCATCGGTTTTTCAGTGACCGGCTATTACTTGAGTGCGTTGGAATTACAGCAACAATTAATGGTAACGCTGGCGTTAATTTTTATAATCCATATTCTTTATGAAATAGCCCTACGTTGGTTGACCTTGGCTAATCGGCAATTAGTGATAAAGAATTTACAGCAAAAACGTAAATCCAGTGCTGATGGTCAAAAACACGTCTCAGTAACCGGCTCAGAAGATCCTGTATTACCCATTGATGATGAGCAAGTTGATATTCCAGAAGTTAATGCGCAAACTAAAACTATACTGAATGTGTTGTTCTGCTTTAGCTTGGTCGTGAGTTTTTGGATGATTTGGAAAAATATATTTCCCGCTTTTTCATTTCTGGAACGTATTGAGCTTTGGCAAAACAAAACAATTATCAATAATAAAGAAGTTTATCAATCAATTACCCTCGTTAATTTATTTCTGGCAGGGATTTATAGTTTTATTACTGTCGTATCGGTGCGAAATTTTTCGGGTGTGACCGAACTGTTAATATTTCGACGCGTATCAATGGAAGCGGGGAGCCGCTATGCCGTAAATCAGTTAGCTAAATATACCTTAACGACTATCGGATTTTTTTGTTTCGCCAATGAGTTAGGTTTCAATTGGTCGCAAGTGCAGTGGCTAGTTGCCGCGCTCAGTGTGGGTTTAGGCTTTGGTTTACAAGAAATTTTTGCCAATTTTGTGTCGGGTATTATTCTGTTATTTGAACGTCCGATTCGTGTCGGTGATACTGTCACCATTGGTAATGTCAGTGGCAAAGTCAGTCGTATTCACATGCGAGCCACTACCTTAATAGATTTCGATCAAAAAGAACTCATCGTCCCGAACAAAACCTTTATCACCACCCAGTTAGTGAATTGGACCTTAAGCGATGCTATTACCCGCGTAGTCATTACCGTTGGCATCCCTTATGGTTCTGATATTGAATTAGCACACAAAGTGATGCTGGATGCAGTCTGTGCGACACCGCTGGTACTGAAAGACCCTGAACCTAGCGTGATGTTGATTGAGTTTTCCGACAGCGCATTAACATTTTCGGTGCGCGTGTTTGTCAGTGAAACAGCAAATCGAATACCAGTTACTCATGCGCTACATATTCGACTGGCAAAAGCATTAAGCGAACATAATATTGATATTCCTTTTCCACAACGGGATATTCATATTCGTTCGATTCCGTCTGAATGGTGTGCTAATAAAGCCATTTAAATAAGGCGATTTTCATCATGCCGTAGGGGCGGATTTATCTGCACTGCGTACATCCGTTATACGCAGTAACGATTACGCCCTTGTTGTCCTACTCGGCTTGATAAATTAAATCAGACTGATAATACCAATACTGACGGTGACTTGATGTCTGGTAAGCACTACATAAATCTTCAAGTAGTACACGAAGTACAAACCTAGGTTTGTACTCCGAAGCATCATCGATGTTATTAATCGTTAATCAGTTGCCGATAAGCACCACGATAATAAAGCAGTGGCTCACCCGCACGGCACTCAACGGCTTGCACTTCACCGATGATAATCCAATGCGTACCTGCGCGTACTTTCTCAACCACTTTACAATCTAGCGACATTAAACTGTTATTTAACAGTGGTGCGCCGGTGACACCCGCTGACCAATCGGCATTTTCAAAGCGTTGTTGTTGACTACTACCGCCTGCAAATTGATTAGACAACTCTTGTTGATCCGCCGTTAATACATTCACTGCAAAACATTGGCTTGCGTCAATGCCATCGCCCGTATCTGCCGCATCATTAATACACACCAACACTTGCGGTGGATTAACAGACACGCTAGAAAACGCAGTGACTGTCATACCTTGCACACCGAATTTTTCAGATTGAGTGGTTACCACGGTGACACCGCTCGCCCACAGTTGCAAAGCATTTTTAAAATCGTCCGCACTCACGGTCATTATTATTTCTCCAATTAAGTTAATTATTTTTGTTGCGTTGCTAAACCGTCTTTATTCCAAGCGACTATACCGCCATCCATACTATACACTTTAGAAAATCCAGCAGATTTCAAGACATCTAAGGCTTTAGCAGATCGCCCACCACTTTTGCATTGAGTAATGATGGTGGTGTCTTTGTATTGTTTTAATTCTGGCAAGCGGGCATCTAATTGATTTAAGGGAATATGAATTGCCCCTGCAATATGCCCGCCGTTCCATTCATCGTCTTCACGCACATCAACGATCACCGCTTTTTTCTCTGAAGTCAGGGTGGAGGCTTCTTTAGGGCTAACCAGCTCAGTATCCGCCTGAGCAAAAGCGCAATTCATCGCCAAAAAAATACCCAGAATAAAACTTTTTGAAAACATATTCATAACACACTCCTAAATAACTATAACGTTTAAAATCTGCCCTTATTTAAAGCTAATCTGTAGCATTGACAAATTTACTTTTCAAAAATTCACTGCGTCTACATCGGTAGTGGCTAATTTTTCACAAACTGACTCAGTGAGTAGTGACCATATACTACTGGAATTTAGCTTTAAATAAACAGCGGCTGTGGAATTTACAACATTTGCAACGATTTTTAACAGGCGAAGCACTCTCACCGTTCGCGGTTTTTTTACGTTATAATTGCCTGCCCTGTGGACAGCTACGCGGGTGCATTTTTTCAACGGTTACCAATAAATAAACAAAACGCTATGGCTAATAAAAGAATACGATGCTTATTAATCGGTATAGTCGTCGTTTTGCCACTGATTAAAGCAGTAGCCGCTGAGCCTTTAGCTAGCTTTGTCAATGCCGCGCGTACTCAAATAGGCAAAACTGTTCGTTATGATCCGACTTATTACACGTTAAGCTATCCAAATGGCGATATGCCGATTGAAGGTGGGGTTTGTACCGATGTGGTAGTACGCGCCTTGCGGTCTAGTTTGAACATGGATTTACAAAAACTGGTACATGACGATATGCAGCGGGCGTTTACTCGCTATCCTAAACACTGGGGTTTAAAAAGCACGGATAAGAATATCGATCATCGCCGCGTGTTGAATCTGCAAACCTATTTTAAGCGCGAGGGCTATGAATTACCGATTTCAAGCAAGGCAGAGGATTATCAAGCAGGTGATTTAGTCACGGTGCTTTTGCCAGCGAATCTGCCACACATTATGATAGTCAGTGACAAAACGGCACCGACCAGCCATACGCCGTTAATTATTCATAATATTGGCAACGGCACACAAGAAGAAGACCGTTTATTTGAATTTAAAATAACAGGGCATTATCGAATCAAACCGTAAGTAATTTTTTAATTAAGAGTAAAACAGCTTTAGCTGTTGCTGAATTCAACAGTAACGGCAATAGCTAAAGCTATTGGACTCCAGTTATGAATTGCTTATCTACTTAACGCTCACAACTATCTATAAAAACTATGATTAATAATGATGTATTACGCCGCGTCCGTTACGCGTTGAACTTAAATGACGCAACCATGCTGGAGATATTCGCCTTAAGCGACTGCACCATAACCCGCGATGAGTTGCTGCACTTTCTTAAAAAAGACAATGAAGACGATTTTGTCGCCCTTGATAATTCACACATGAGCCAGTTTTTAGATGGCTTAATTACTTATAAACGCGGCAAGCAAGACAATCCACCCACTAAAAAAGCCGAAACCGAATTAGACAATAATGGCATACTAAAAAAACTTAGAATCGCCTTAGAATTTAAAGAAGAAGACATGTTACACACGCTAAAACTCGCTGATTTTGAATTATCAAAAGGCGAACTCAGTGCGTTTTTTAGACAAGAAGGTCATAAACATCACCGTAAATGCGGCGACCAAGTGCTAAGAAATTTTTTACAAGGGCTGACGATTCATTTCAGACAGCCACACGAAGAAGAAGAATAATACTCTCACCTGCCTAACGACTATGACTCCAGAACAATTCAATCAGCTAGCCGCACAAGGCTATAACCGCATTCCGATTAGCCGTGAAATTTTGGCTGATTTGAATACTCCCTTAAGTGCCTATTTAAAATTAGCCAATGGCGCGTATTCTTACTTATTTGAATCCGTTCACGGCGGTGAACAATGGGGACGTTATTCAATTATCGGCTTGCCTTGCAAAACGATTATTAAAATTAACGGCAAACAAATTCGGTTAGAACAGAATGGCGATTGTCTGGAAACCCTAACGCACGACAATCCGCTGCTATGGATAGATGCGTTTAGGAAAGGCTTTAAAGTCCCTGATATTGAGGGTTTGCCGCGTTTTAGTGG
>NQJH01000186.1 GCA_002256685.1 Methylococcaceae bacterium NSP1-2
GGACTCCTTAACTGTGCCTACCGCCGATTACGTCTACGCCAAACAAAAAACCCCGTCACCAGTAGCAACACGGGCAAGATTATCAAAAAGCCAAAGCTAAGCACCGCAATGGCTGTGGGGCTTAATTGCAGATTGCTGTCAGGTGTGGTTTTGGCAGGAATATCAATAAATTTATCATCATGAATCAGCCAGTTGACCATTCTTAAACCCATGTCCAAATTACCGACATTGCCAATGTAAGTGTTGGATAAAAAGTCGCCATCACCGACCACGACAATACGCTGTTCAGTGTCTTTGTTAATCGTGCGCGTTAACGCATAAGCAAAATTTAGCGGCCCCGCTTTTTCAACACCGCCAGCATCAAAGCGAATTTTTCCTGCAATCACGTTGGTTTCTGTCCATGATTGTTTTGCACTACTGAGTAAGGCTTCGGCTTTAAATGGACTGGTTGCATCTACTTCTAATGCTGCCGTTGCTGGATAAACCGTGATGGTTTTAAAGCCTTTGGTAATAGGATGTTTCGTATATTCACTGGCAAGGACGAAGCTCGGATCATCAATGCCATACAGTTTTGATTGTCCATCCACTAATGTTCCCGCTAATACCCGAACACCTAGCATATCCAGCAACGGGTTTAAGTTTGCATTGTTGGGGTCAGTCAGTAATAACAGATTGCCGCCTTTGTCGATGTATTGCTTAATCAAGGTCAATTCACCCTCCATCAAGGGTACGGCAGGGGCGGAAATTACCAGCAAATTGGAGTTGTGGGGAATCGCCTGCACCGTAGCTAAATTAAGCGGTTGCGCCTTGATTTTATGCTGATCTAAGGCTTTGCCAAACGACCCTAAATCAAAATTAGCAATGCCATCAGGGGCGCGTTCGCCATGACCTGATAAAAACGATACCCAGCGTTCATTGGCATTCGCCAATTGCAATAAGGCATTAGTCAATGAGGCTTCATCAATAAAAACTAAGCGTTCAAGTCGTCCTTGATATTCGATAAGAATACCGCCTTCTGAACCGATGTTTAACTCACGGGTTTTTTCGGGTATAGAGGCAGGATCGACAAAAGTTAAATTTATATTGGCTTTATGATCCTGATAACGGGCGATGAGTTGTTCAATCTGTAGTCGAATAGTCGCGTCTTTTTTGAGGTAAGCGGTAATTTCTACTTTATCGGACAGTGTCGCTAAGATTTTTTGTGACGTGTCGGATAGTGTGTTACTGGCATTGCTGGTGATGTCGATTTGCCCAGTAAAACGGTGCGTCAATGCGGCTAAGCCGCCGATTAGGCTGACTAATACTAACGTAATAAGCGTATTTTTTAACCGTGGTGATAGTTTCATTTTTGCAACCGCTCCTTGTCCAAACGGCGAATACAGAGCAGCAGAAATAGACTAATAAACAGGAGAAAATAGCTGAGGTCTGCGGTGTTAATCAGACCACTTTGAATGGACTGGAAATGCCGTAATATCGATAAATATTCAAACAACTCACTGCGTTTATCGGCTAAACCCGCCGACCAGTCCAAAATCCATAACACAAATAACGCCCCAAACGCGCCCATTGCCGCAACGGTTGGATTACTTGCCACGCAGGACATAAACAAACCGATGGAAGCAAACGCACTGACTAATAATAATAACGCCAGTACATTAGCAAATAATTTACCAAAATCCAGCGTACCGCCAATCAGTAACGATAATGGCATCAGGGTAATCAACATAACAATCAATGCTAATAAACCCAAACTGCCTAAGTATTTACCGATAATAATCTCAGCGTTAGACAGTGGCGCGGACAGCAACAGCGTGAGGGTTTTATTACGACGTTCTTCACAAATCAGCCGCATAGTTAATAATGGCGTAACCAATAATAAAATAATTCCCGCATTACCAAACAACGGCGTGACGGTTATATCGGTCAAGCTGGGCGCGTTATCCATATTTGCCAATTGCGGTTGCAGCATAGTGAAAGATTCAACCTGTGTTAAAAATAAAAACGCTAGTATGAATTGCAAAATGGCTAATATCGTCCACGCCAGCGGTGATAAAAACAGGGTTTTAAATTCACGGGCGGCAATAACTAAGATCATATTCATAAATCACCTACTGACGGCGTTTGCATAAGCTCAATAAAAATATCTTCTAAGGATTGTTCAGCAGGTAAATCTTCAATACGGCTATTTAACACGCAAACCCCTTGCCGAATAATCAGCACATCAGTACACAATTCTTGGACTTCCGACAAAATATGGGTTGAAAAAATAACCCCATGCTCTTGCCCTAACTCGCGTATCAAGCTACGGATTTCTCTGATTTGCAGTGGATCAAGCCCCACGGTGGGTTCATCGAGAATAATGACATCGGGATTATGAACAATGGCTTGCGCAATACCAATGCGTTGCTGATAACCTTTGGACAGATTGGCAATCAGGCGGTCAGTAACCTCCGTTAAGCCACAACGTGATTCGGCTAATTTTACCGCCGCTGTGATGTCGGCTTTAGGCATATCATGCAGTTGAGCACAATAACGTAAAAACTCATGGACGCTCAACTCTTTGTAAAGTGGCGGCGTGTCAGGGACATAACCTAAGCTACGTTTGGCTAACTTAGGCTGGGTTAGCATATCAAAACCATTGATGTGAACCTGTCCACTACTGGGCGCAAGATTGCCGCACAGCATTTGCAGGGTGGTGGTTTTGCCCGCGCCATTTGGACCTAAAAAGCCCAGTATTTGACCTTTGGCTAAACTAAAACTCACTTTATTAACGGCGCACTGTTTGCCATAATAGCGAGTAAGCTGTTCTGCACGAATTAATGTTGTCATCACGACACCTGTTTTAATAACTGTTCTAATTCCAGTTGCATTTTTCGACGGTAAAACAAAAACTTCCAGCGCGTACCGCCACATTGTCGCCATAACAGCGCGGAGCGAATACCGGCTAACAGACAAGCGCGGATTTTATTAGCAATATCGGCTCTTGATAAATAATCGGGGTTACCGTTCACCATAACTCTAGGTTGTAGATTACTGAGGGTGGATTGATAAATATCGCCCAAATTGGCGAATACATTTTCATGTAGCAAACCAAACTGATCGGCTTGTGCTTGGGCTTTAACAATACCAATTTGAATGGTGTTGAGCATTTTCGGCTCTTTAGCCAAGCGATTTTCCAAAAAAACTAACGAGGCACAATAACGTGCTTGTTGGGAATCGGCGATTTTATAGCCCGTCATTTGGGTGTTTAGTTGATCTAAACCTAGCTTTAGATTAGCCAGACCACCGTAAATATCCAGCACACTGTCAGAATCTATTTTTAAAAGACTGCCAATACTCGCTTCCAATGCGACAGTATCTGCCTTGCCTGTGGTAGCGAGTTGCTGCACCAAGGCAGCTGCTTGCGCGATACCTACCAAGGCAATGGTTTGATTAGTGAGGGTTTTGAGTTGCATAATTTACTTTCGCGTGGTTTGAATCGTAGGTTGGGTTAGCGGCTTTATCGCGTAACCCAACAATCATCGTGAAAATGTTGGGTTACGCTATCGCTAACCCAACCTACAAAATTAATCCTTTACCCATCCCTCTCTCAAGGTCACAGTGCGATTAAATACCAACTTACCATCAATACTATCCACCGCATCCAAGCAAAAATAGCCGGTGCGTTCAAACTGATAGCGATTATCAACGCTAGCATCCGCTAAACTGGCTTCAACATAGCAGTCTTTCAGCACTTCCAACGAATCGTGATTGATGACATCCAAAAAGTTTTCTTCGTTGTCAGGTTGCGGTACAGTAAATAGACGACTGTACAAACGTATTTCCGCAGGCTGTGCGTGAGCCTCAGACACCCAATGAATCACGCCTTTGACTTTGCGCCCTTCAGGATTTTTACCCAGTGTTTCCGTATCATAACTGCAACGCAATTCAATAACATCGCCGTCCGCATTCTTAATGACTTCATCACAACGAATCACATAAGAACCGCGTAAGCGTACTTCGCCGCCTTCAATCAGACGTTTATATTTAGGCGGTGGAATTTCGGCAAAATCATCTTGTTCAATCAAAATAACTTTAGAAAACGGTACGATACGTTTGCCCAATTCATGGCGTTGTGGGTGATTGCTCACTTCTAACGCTTCCACTTGGTCATCGGGATAATTCGTAATAACGACGCGTAAGGGTTGCAAAACCGCCATTGCTCGCAACGCATTTTCATTCAAATCTTCGCGTATGCAGTATTCCAACACGCCCATTTCTATCCATGAATTTTGTTTAGTCACGCCGATGCGCTCACAAAAATCGCGGATTGATTTGGGTGTAAAACCTGCACGGCGTAAGCCGGCAATCGTTGGCATTCTGGGATCATCCCAACCATTAACGTGTTTTTCCATCACTAATTGGTTTAATTTACGCTTGCTGACAATAGTGTATTCCAATTGTAAACGGGCAAATTCAATTTGTTGTGGATGGCAA
>NQJH01000398.1 GCA_002256685.1 Methylococcaceae bacterium NSP1-2
TGACCATCAACGGCTTGATGCACTGGAATGACCAAAAATACAAGTTGATTTGGGTCTGTCGATGAAGCCAGGGGCTGGAATAGTTTCGGCATCAACACGTAATGCAGCAGTTGCGTAAACATGGCATAACTGGAATGCTTGCCTGTGTCTTTGGCTTCAAACCAAATTTCATCGGTGCGAATGTCAATTAAACCTTTGGTATAACTTTTTAAACCCAAGGCTTTTATGTATGCGTCTTTTACGTCTTCTTCGCTGTTGGCTTTTTTGAGTTTGGCGTAGAGTTTAGCTGTTGTCATGCTATTTAATAGGTTATTTTTGATTGGGTAATAAAAAACCCGCTGTAAAAAGCGGGTTCTTTCATGCGTCTCTGTTGAGGCGTAGTTTGGGTTGCGACTCTGTCGCAACCCAAGCACTACAGTTTAATATCCCTCAGGAAATTGCATGGTCATACAATGCAGGCTGCCGTATTGATGCACTAAGGGGCGGCAAGGAATGGCGATAATGTGGTACGTTGGAAACACTTTGCCAATCCGTTCCAAAGCAACAGCGTCGTTAGCATCACCATACACAGGCACTAACACCGCGTGGTTGATGATTAAAAAGTTGGCGTAATTAGCAGGTAGTTGTTGCTCGTCCTCATCAAAAATGGGGTCAGGTAGCGGTAACGGTACTAGCGTATAAGCTTCGCCTTCTGGTGTACGCAATGCCTGTAATTGCAATTCCATTTGTTTTAAGCTGTCGTAGTTCAGGTCATTGTAATCATCGCAACTGGTGTAAGCGATAGTTGTTGGCGAACAAAAACGTGCCAGCGTGTCGATATGGGCATCGGTATCATCACCGGGTAAATTAGGCTGATCTAGCCATAAAATGCGTTTTGCGCCTAGGTGTTGAGCTAATACTTGCTCAATTTCTTGTTGGCTTAAGCCTTTATTCCTATTGGGATTTAATAAGCATTGGCGGGTGGTTAAAAGTGTGCCAGCACCATCACTTTCTATACTACCGCCTTCTAAAATAAAGTCGATGTCGGGGTGGCTTTTACCTTTAAACAGCTTGGTATTTGCCAGTTTATGATTCAGGGCATTGTCATCGGCGTAATTGTATTTTTCTCCCCAGCCGTTGAACTTAAAATTAAGATGGGTAACTACGCCATCTTTTTCGACGCTTAAAAAAGCGGTATTGAATAAAATCAATATCTTCGAGTTGACTCACTAAGGTTTCAATGTGTTTTTGATGTCGCTCATCACGGCACACGATAATCAAACGTTGGTATTGGGTAATCGTATCAGCAATGATGCTGTACGTTTGCTCCACAGATTCAAGACGATTGCTAAAATCACCTGTCGCATGAGGCCATGCAATTAATACGGCAGATTGTTTTTCCCATTCAGCTGGAAATCGGTTCATGAGTGTTGTCCTTAGGTTGCTGTTGTCATAAATGCTACAAGGCTTGCGTGAGCATTTCTTGTGCATGGGCTAGGGTATTGGCAGTCATAGTCACACCACCTAACATTCTAGCCACTTCGGGAATGCGTTCTGTGTCGGTTAGTAATCGAACAGTGGACGCGGTGATGTCGCTTTTATTATTTTTTTCAACATATAAATGGTGGTGCGCTTGTGCGGCGACTTGGGGTAAGTGAGTGACGCATAGCACTTGTCGATTATGACTCAAGCTACGCAGTTTTTGCCCGACAATTTCTGCAATGCCGCCGCCGATTCCTGAATCGACTTCGTCAAAAATCATGGTCGGGGTGGATTTGTCGCTGGCGGTGGTGACTTGTATCGCTAAGCTGATGCGCGATAACTCACCGCCTGAGGCGACTTTTGTCAGTGATTTTGGCGGTAAGCCAATGTTGGCACTGACTAAAAAATTAACGGTATCGAGTCCGTTTTGTTTTGGTGTGTCGGTGTTAGACTGAGTGACTTCGATGATAAATTCACCGTGTGGCATTCCCAGTTCTTTTATCATTATTGAAATTTGTTTTTGTAATTTTTTCGCCTGTTGTTGTCGTTTCTCCGAGAGTTGTTGGGCGAGTTCGTTGTATTGCGTGAGCAGGTGTGCGGTTTCTTGTTTTAGCTCCTCAATCCGCTCGCTACTGTGGGTTAAGCCGTCCAGTTCCGTTTCCAGTTGCTTCACTAAATCAGGCAGTTTGTCTGGGTTAACATGGTGTTTACGGCTGAGGTTTTGAATAATGGCGATTTGATTTTCTAAATCGGCAATGCGTTGTGGGTCAGCGTCTTGGGCTTTGAGAAAATGGCGTAATTGTAACGCGGCTTCTTCGGTTTGGATTTGTGCTTCTGATAACAGTGTGACGATGTCGGTTAATTCAGGTGCGAAACGGGCAATATGGTTTAAATCTTTGATGCTTTGATTGAAGCTGGAATGAAGCGACTGATCGCTTTCGTACAAGCTATCAAGTTGCAAAGAGCCTGTGCTTAAAATGTGTTCTAAATTCGCCAGTTTATTGTGTTCTTCGGACAAGCCTGCGTAGTCATAACGACTAAAATCCAGTTGTTGTAATTCTTCTAATTGATAGCGTAATAATTCTTCGCGTTGGTGTTTTTCACTGTTGGCTTTGATGAGCGCGTTTAGCTCTTTGTGGGCGTGTTGCCAGTGTTTGTAACATTGATTGACTTTATCTAATAATGGCTGGGTTTTAGCAAACACATCGAGCAAGCGGCGTTGTTCATCACTGTGTAGTAGCGTTAAATG
>NQJH01000019.1 GCA_002256685.1 Methylococcaceae bacterium NSP1-2
GCTCAATAAATAGCGATTGCTATCGTAGATTTTTCCCATTGTTAATGCTTGTCCTAAGCCGATAAGTTCATCACCTGTGGAAAAAATAGCGATGTTAATCGCGCGGTGTACACTCACTTCATTAATGCCAGCAGACGCTAATAAAGCCAAGTCAACGGCGGTTAATTTTTTTGCCCGTGTGCATAACAATCCGCCTTGTTTAACATCTTCACCGACGGCGCTGACATTTTGATGGCTGTTAGTGTGAGCAGGAAAACACACAGTTTGCCCCTCAAGCTGACTATGCTCCTGCATAATTACGCTGTCCGCCTGTTCGGGTAACACAGCACCCGTGAAAATACGAATACATTGCCCTGCTTGCAGTTGACCTAGAAAGGGTTTACCTGCCCACGATGTACCGACTAATTCCAGCATAAAGGGCTGTTCATTTGGCACATCGCCACTCGAAAACGCATAGCCATCCATTGCCGAATTGCGGTCATGCGGAATATTGATAGGCGAATAAACCGCCTCGGCTAATACGCGCCCTAACGCATTTTTTAACGGAATGGTTTCTACATCGATAACAGGCTGAATGGCGGCTCGAATTCGTTCGAGAGCCGCATCAATGGTGAGTAGGGGATTTTTTTCTAGGCTACAGGAGTCAATCATAAAAGGTTCAAAATAAAATTAGTGATGAGCTCAGGATTATTGAGATCAAGTTGTGTTAAATAATCAGGCGTTTGTAATGGGGTATCTGTGGCAATCGCAATGATATGTGGATCATTGGGGTACAGTAACGCTCGCCCCAGTGCATGGCGGTGTAATTCAATTTTAGGAAACACTTCAGATTTAAACCCTTCAATCAAAATTAAATCCAGTTCAGATTGATTGAATAATTTTAACTGGTCATCTAAGCAAGGTTCTTGCAGGTCGGTCAATTCGGTAATGATGGCACGGCGATATTTAGACACCAGCATCACAGGTGATGCGCCCGCCATGCGTAGGCGAAAACTGTCTTTACTGGGGTGGTCAATTTCAAAATCATGATGACTGTGTTTAATTAAACCAATGCGTAAACCGTGATTTTTTAATAAGGGAATGAGTTGTGTCAACAAGGTCGTTTTTCCAGTGCCGCTGGCAGCAGCAAAACCTAATAGCGGAATGTGGGCATTGTAGAGTGTCATTAAATTATTCAGTGCTTATCGTGAGCTAGGCTATTCTAAGGTATTATTAATACTAGCACTATTCCCACCTTTCGGAGCGCGTCTTGATTCGTTTTTATTTCACTTTGTTGTTAATGATTATTGTGTTTTTTGGTGTGCGGGCTTTATTCACCAAAGTAATTCCACGCTATCTATTGCAATGGCGTAACGTGTGGTTAGCGTTTATAACCGGTAAACACAGTAGCTCACAACAGAAAAGTGGTTTTAATACTAAGGGAAAAATGACGGTTGAAGAAGCGTACGAGGTACTAGGCTTAAAGGCTGGCGCATCTAAATCAGACATTGTTGACGCACACCGGAAATTAATTCAAAAAAATCACCCTGATCGTGGGGGTTCAGATTATTTAGCTGCAAAAATAAATCTAGCTAAAAAAACCTTGCTAAAAAAATAAGCGTCTAGCTTATTGCTTAAAAATGGATGGCTAGTAAGCGTTAGCCATTCCTCGCTCATTGCGGTCACGCAATATCACCAACAGACGACTTACTTGCGCAAAAAAAGTCGCAAAGCATTGATTGATAGCAATACAAGTCATTGCTTTCAAAATTCATCATTTTCGTCAATATTTCAAGTAATTCAATCGCTAAAACAGCGTATCCATCGCTTTTTATCCCGCTATCTTTGCCTGAAAAAGTGCGTCTTCAAATAAAAAAAAATCAATTATTTCAATTGATAATAAAAAGATGTTAAAGTTAAACCTAAGGAGATGCTTTTAACTGACAGACTAAATCAAAAGTTTCTAACTTGTGGCAAAAACACAAGCGTAACTAACAAAACAAAGCTGTTAGTGGATGGTAAGGATGCCGTTTATGGTAAGACCCTTTGCAGAACAACAAAAATCCCAGACCAAGTATAGTTTGTCTGTGTATTACGAAAAGAGAATAAGTCGAAAAAGTTCCAAATTATTGCAGAAGTTTGGTGTGCTAGGACACACCCTCTTATTGCAGCCACTATTTCGACTTGAGACAGATTAACTAAGGAGTTAATTATGATTGAAGAATTAATTGAACCGTCAGATGATGACATCGTGATGACACAGGACGATGATTTGTCTTTCGACGGCGAATTTGATGTTGCCTCAGCGATTATCGAAAAGCTGAATAGTGACAGTTATATTAATATTACGATTGATAGCAGTGACGATAATGACGACATTGCTATTGTTAAATCGCGTAGCAGTGCGGATTTTGATGCCACGCGTGTGTATCTCAATGAACTTTGCCGGTCACAATTATTGACCGCTGAACAAGAAAGGCACTACGGAAAAAGGGCATTACAAGGCGATCAGCACGCTCGTAAAGTCATGATTGAAAGCAATTTGCGGTTGGTGGTGAAAATTGCTAGACGGTATTTAAATAGAGGTTTACCGTTATTGGATTTAATTGAGGAAGGTAATCTTGGTTTAATCCGTGCGGTGGAAAAATTTGATCCAGATAAAGGTTTTCGATTTTCAACTTATGCGACATGGTGGATTCGCCAAACCATTGAACGTGCTTTGATGAATCAAACGCGTACCATTCGTTTGCCAATACATATTGTCAAAGAAATGAATACTTACCTGAAGGCACAACGCCACTTGATAAGTACGCTAGATCATGATCCGAGTGCAGTAGAGATTGCTGAATATCTCGATAAACCGGTCAGTAAAGTCGAAAAAATGCTTAAACTCAATGAGCGGGTTACCTCAGTTGATGTGCCCGGCGGTAAGGATTTTGATAAACCGTTGCTAGATTCACTGACAGATGACACCAGCCTGTCTCATGAAGATAGAATGCAGGAATACGGTATTAAACAAAATATCACCAGTTGGGTGTTTGAATTACCTGAAAAACAACGTGAAGTGATTTGCCGTCGTTATGGTCTTTGCGGGTATGAAGATGCCACGCTAGAACAAGTCGCTCAAGAATTGGGCGTTACCCGTGAACGAGTTAGACAAATTCAGATGGACGCATTAAAACAATTAAAAGAAATTCTAAAATCGCACGGTTATTCTTTTGAAGCCATTTTTAATTAAAGGAATCAACATTGAACCAGATTGCTATCGACGAATGACTATGTGTGTCAGTGGGCATAGTCATCGTTTGACTCGTTTTGTTAGCAAAATCGAGTTTGTAACGACCAATCTCGATAATTAAATACTTGCCCTTGCTGTCTGACTGTTTCAATATCATCCAAGCAAATTTCGGCAATTACCCACTGTACTGCATTGAATGACCCAATGGCGAGAATGCCATTATCAGGAAAGCCGCGATCAACAGGCGTATAAATAGCCGCTGCGCCGACGTTCACATCGACGGCTTCTGACCATACGGCATCACCGACTAGGGAAGACTGCACCACATAACACTGATTTTCTAAGGCTCTTGCCTGACAACCGATTTTAACGCGATTGTAACCTGCTACCGTGTCGGTGCAAGTGGGTACTAAAATCAGCACACAACCTGCTTCAACTTGTGTTCTTGCTAATAGTGGAAATTCACTGTCATAACAAACATTAATAGCAATTTTTCCGTATTCAGTATCAAAGGTCTTAATTTCCGTGCCGCTTTCAATCAGCCATTGTTCGTTTTCAAAACGGGTCATTATCAATTTATCTTGATAATCAACACCCCCGTCAGGCATAAACAAATACGCGCGGTTACGATACGCGCCTGACTCAATGCGGACAGGAAAAGTCCCCGCCTGAATATAGCATTGGTATTGTGTCGCTAAGGATTGATATAACACCACATAATCATCATGCAGGGTTTGCATGGCTTCCAGTTGTTTACTTAACGAAGAATAAACCGCTTCTTCAAACAGCGAAGCCAATTCCATACTGGCATATTCGGGAAACAGTAAAATTTTGGCATCTTGTTGTGCCGCTTCCTCGACCCAGAGGGCGACTTTCTCTTGATAATTTTGCCACGTTTCCAAAAAATTGATGTTGTATTGCGCAGTTGCAATTTTAACGTTCATATTTAAGCCAGAAAGTCATCGGTTTAGGGGTCTCTTCAGACTCATCAAGGTCTTTCCAAGTGTAGGTGGTTTTCAACTCTGGATGTTTAACATAGCCACGTTTAGTCCAAAACGCATCCAACGGCACATAATTGGCTGGACGGCGCGGATGATTCACAGGGCGTTCTACGCAACAAAAGGTAATAAATTTAAAACCGCCTAAATCAGCAGCATGCGCTTCACGTTGCTCAAAAAACTTCACCCCCAAACCTAAGCCGCGATAATTTTTATCTAACACTGATTCGCTACAATAAAAAACATCATCAAGATTATAACCGTGTTCCAGAAAGGGCTGTTTTATTTCTTCGGTTTCATGACGCATCGGCATAGCCGTTGAGGCACCTACGACTTTATCACCGTCAAACGCCAACACAATCACGCTGTCAGGGCAGTCAATATGGGTTTGCAGATATTTTTTTTCATAATCGTAATCGCCATCGTACAGATAAGGAAAATCACGAAAGACTTCAATTCTAAGCCGCGCAAGGTCGGGAATATATTGCTCAAGAGCCGCACCGCTCCAACGTTCAATACGAATATTTTTAGACATAGCGATAAAGTAGGGAAAATTAGAAAATTGTTATTTTACTGAAATTGTCGGGATTTTCGTAGTTTATGCAGTAAAAAAACGCCCACAATCGCGCCGCTGGTATCTGCTAGCCAATCAACTGCATCAGAAACACGCCCTATTACAAACGATTGATGCCATTCATCGGATGCGCCATATAAACTGCAAAAAACGATACTGAGCAAAGCCAGTATAATAGGCATACTGATTAAGTGTTTAAAACTGCGCCATGCGAATAGCCCCATGACAAAATACGCACCAAAATGAATAAGTTTGTCTTCACTGTCAAATAAGTCTGGGGTTGGCAAGGTCTGTTGATCGGACAGCCAATAAATTAACGCGCAATACAATAACAATGCTAAAAAATCTACTACTCTAACCATGTCTTTAAACCTGTGATGAAAAATTTATTTACTTATGCGGCAGCGTGTTTGCATAACACGGCCATTGATGAAAAATTGGCATTGACCCATGACGCTTGGCACACATTAACAAACGGTGAATTAACTTTTAGCGAAGATGTCCCTGTGTTAGCCATTACTGAGGTAAGGTTTCCAAATAAGCCCGTGTTATTAGCACCGCGTGACATGCCAAAACGTAAAATGACCAGCCCCGAAGGCAAAGCGGCTTTTTTTCATGCGATTGCCCACGTTGAATTTGTCGCTATTTATCTGGCGTGGGACATTATTTATCGGTTTCGTGGAATGCCCCCGCAATTCTATCAGGATTGGTTGCAAGTTGCCGATGAAGAGGCGCAGCATTTTGAGTTAATCAGAACCCATTTACAGACGATGGGTGTAGATTATGGCGATTTACCCGCACATGGTGGTTTATGGGATCATGCCAAAGATACTGCTCATGATTTATTGGCACGTTTGGCAATGGTGCCACGCTGTATGGAAGCACGCGGTTTAGATGTCACGCCTGCCATTATTGAAAAATTTAACAGCATCGGTGATAAAGCCAGTGTCGCATTATTAACCCGCATATTGACCGATGAAGTCGGTCATGTAGAGCGCGGTTCGTATTGGTTTAAACAGCTTTGTCAGCAACAAGGCGTTGAAGCTGAAGCCAAATATCAACAACTAATTAAGCAATACTACATCGGTGGCAAGCCAAAAGGTCCTTTTAATAGAGAAATGCGTATAATTGCCGGATTCTCGAATGCTGAACTAGACTGGCTGGAAACACCCCCATGAAAACACAAAAAATCTTCGATACTCCGTTGTTTAATTTAGGCTTTAGAGCCTTTTTTGCCTTGGCGGGCTTGTCCGCATTACTGCTCATCCTGCTGTGGAATGCGATGTTTAAAGGCTCGCTCAGTTTGAGCAATTATTTTGCCCCCAATGAATGGCACGCGCATGAAATGTTATTGGGTTATTCCGTTGCAGTGATGGCAGGATTTTTATTGACCGCTGTTAAAAATTGGACAGGTCAGCCTACCGCAACTGGCGATAAACTGGCGGGTTTGTGTTTATTGTGGTTATACGGACGACTATTACCGTTTTACTCAGGCTTATTACCCGACGCGTTAATTGCCTTGGTGGATTTTGCCTTTTTACCCGTCCTCGCTTATCAAGTCAGCCAACCGATTATGAAGTCGAAAAATTACCGTAATTTGGTATTTATCGGTATTTTATTACTGTTAGCTTTAGGTAACGGTTTGATTCATGCCGATAAACTAGGGCTAATGGAAAATAGCGCGGCGACAGGGTTACAACTGGTGATTGCCACCATTATTCTGTTGATACTGGTGATTGCAGGACGCGTGTTTCCTTTCTTTACCGAACGCGGCTTAACAGGTGTGTTAATCATCAAAAAACCATTACTAGAGGGTTTAGCTATTGGCTCTGCCGCCTTAGTGTTTGCCTTGCAACTCATGCAGGTTTCAGGCACATTATTAGCCATCGCAGCAGTAGCGGCGGGTGTTATCAATATCGCCAGAGTCGCGTGTTGGTATAATGGCAAAATCTGGTATGTGCCGTTGTTATGGGTGCTATATGTGGGTTATGGCTGGCTTATTTTAGGTTTTTTGTTCACCGCATTATCGGCTTACACAGTGGTATCGGCTTCGTTAGCGTTACACGCATTCACACTCGGCGGTATCGGCATATTGACCTTAGGCATGATGGCGCGGGTTGCATTAGGTCATACAGGGCGGGTAATGAAAGCCTCTAATGCGATTGCATTGGCGTTTGTGATGTTAAACTTAGCCGCTGTCTTCCGCGTGTTATTACCAATGGCACTACCCGATTGGTACAACGGCTTAGTCTATTTAGCCACGCTATCTTGGCTGGCGGCGTTTGCGTTATTTGTGTTTGTTTACGCGCCTATTTTGACCACAGCAAGAGCGGATGGTCAAGAAGGCTAATCGGTCGTCTTAATTGTAGAGACGTTGCACTGCAACGTCTGTACTTTTGTGGTCTGCTGCAAAATCAATCAACACCCGTTTGCCATCATTATCGGTTTTAGGATACGAAACATTGAGCAGTTGAATTGATTTGGAATGAATAGCAATACCCAGCTTTGAGCCTTGTTTTAGCGCGTCGGCGGGTAGCTTAATATGTTCTAGCCATTGTTTACCTTCCGACAAGTCCCGCGCTTTTAAAATAAGCGTGTCAGTTTTTGCCACCGTCGTACCATCGGCGGCGACTACATCAACCGCAACGCTATAACCTATTGGTAGCGGTTGCCGAATCGTAAATAATAATTCCACTTCGTTAGCCGATAAGTGCAGGGCAGTCAGTTCAACATAATCACCAAACCCAGCAGGTGGTGATAACGGATATTGCTGAGCCACCGCCTGACATAACGCAGGCGGACAAGGTTCGAGCTTAATCAAGACATGAAGATTCAACATAGCGGTAATAATGACCGTCATTAACGCCACATACATACCTTGTTTTCCCATAAACAGCGTTTTAAAAGCCTCTGCAAGGGTGAGTTTTGGCAAAGCAATTAACAACTTTCGCAACAAACCACCGGTGCAAGACCACCGCTGCCGCGAGCAACCCTAGTTTAAATCGCCAATCGAAAAAGCTCTTAGCGATTAACAACGGAAAGGCAAAATAAAAGAACATTTCGGTGGAAATACTCCATGCCACAGGATTAAACGCAAAAAATACTTTTCTGATGGGAATCAGTGATTGAAACAAAAAAAAATTGGCAATCGCTGCAAATGCCGCGCTAGACATCGACTCTCTACCGACATTTAAATGCGCGGTTAACACCACCAACAAAGCAATAGCAGCAAGATGTGCAGGCCATATTCGCGCAATTCGCGCTTTAAGAAAGGCAAGAATATCCGCTTCACCGACTAACACGGGATAGTTGTAGGCTAAAATAAACCCGCTCAACACAAAAAAGAATGAAACCCCTTGATCCAGAGGCAAACTCTCCGCCAAACCCATCGCGCCGAACACAGGATTACTGTGTACCAAAACGATCATTGCCGCCGCAAAAAAGCGCAACGAAGTCAGCGCGTCGAGTTTTTGGGGTTTAATTATCACGTTGTATCCTGTTAAATAGCCTAATGAATATTGATTTTTGGTATAGCCAACACCTTGATAACAACCCAACCACACATCATTGGAATGTTCTCGATAGCCATGAAAAAAACCAAGCGGAAAAGTTTAAAAATTCCTTGTTACAACAACGTTATATCGCTGCGCACGGTTTTTTGAGAAACATACTTTCGCAGTATTTGAGCGTATCGCCTGACAGCATTCGTATTCAAAAAACCGCGCAAGGCAAACCCTATCTAGTCGATTATCCTGAACTCGCGTTTAATTTATCACATACTGGCAATCATACAGCGGTGGCAGTGGCTAAAAACTGTCAACTCGGTGTTGATATTGAACAATGCAAACACCGCACCAATTTAGCCGACTTAGTGCGTAAATGTTTTAGTGTCGAGGAAGCCACCTATTGGCAACAACTGCCCGAAGCTGAACAAACACGCGAGTTTTACCAATTTTGGACACGCAAAGAAGCCTTTGTAAAAGCGACAGGTTTTGGCATTGCGGTCGGTTTGCGTGATTGCGCTATTAATCCTGATAACCCGCACACCTTTTCAGCCGTTCCCACTGTGTGTGGTGCGGCGCATACTTGGCATAGTCGAGACATAGCGTTAGGGGAGGGGATGTGTGCCGCGTTGGTAACAGATAAAGCGATTTCTAATGTTAGCGTAAGAGAATGAATTCCCGGTCGGTAAGCTGACGCTGTTCTACTAATATAGCAACAGAAAGTTGCTATCAATTTGAAACCTACCAAGTGTTTTTGCGTGGTGGATATTGATAATTACGCAGGAAATTTGCTCTTGAGCTGCACTGTTATGTGTTATTTTTGGGCTTAATAATGGCTATAAAAAAGTCGGCACTCTCTACAAAGAGTGCCGACTTTATACATCAAAAACAATCTGAGAAAATTCCAGATGTTTTATTTATTTAGGTGCAGCGGGAGTTGCTGCTGGAGCAGGAGCCTCGGCTGGAGCGGGAGTTGCCGCTGGAGTAGAAGTTGCTGCTGGAGTAGAAGTTGCTGCTGGAGCGGGAGTTGCCGCTGGAGTAGAAGTTGCTGACTTTTCTTCACCACAACCTGTTAAGAAAGCTAAACTTAACAAACTTGCTACTACTAATTTTTGAGTTGCCATTTAAATATCCTATTGTGTTATTAAGAGTTAAATATTATAAAACTGCATTATATTATAAATTTAATTTGATCAATGTGGAAAAATAATCCAGCTTTGAATACAAGTAGCTAAAAATCACAATCCAAGGGATTAGAAAATGTTTTCCACGCCACAATGATAACACCTCTATTTTGAAAATTTATTCTCTATGAAAAAAGTTACATCATAATTTTGTACATAGGGACTTGTATCTACTTGCTGAACTTATTTTAGCCTAGGATTGCAGCCACCTGTTCTTCGGCATTCATCCATGCCATTTCTGCATCTTCCAGCAATTTATCTACTTGTATTTTACGATCTAGTACCTGTTTTAAACGGGCTTTTTCGCTGTCTTCATAAATGGCGGAATCAGCCAGTTGTTGTTCCAGTTGTTTTTGTTCAGCGTGGTATTTTTCTACTGCGTCTTCGGCTTTTTTCAGTGCGTCGTATAAAGGTTTATATTTACGGCGATTTTCAGCATCTAATTTACGTTGGTCTTTGCGCGATACCGTCGTATCACCGCTTTCAACAGTTTTTTCTTCGGTTTTTTTCTGCTCAACTAACCACGCGCGGTAATCGTCCAAATCACCATCGAACGGCTGCACTTTACCACCTGATACTAATAACAATTGGTCGGTAACGGTACGCAATAAATGCCGATCATGCGACACTACCACCATCGCGCCTTGAAAATCTTGCAATGCCACGCTCAACGCATGGCGCATTTCTAAATCCAAATGGTTGGTTGGCTCATCTAATAGCAATAAATTAGGATTTTGGTACACCAATAACGCCAACACCAGCCGCGCCTTTTCACCGCCTGAAAATGGTCTGACCGCTTCTGATACTTTATCGCCCCGAAAATCAAACCCGCCTAAAAAATTACGCAAATCTTTTTCGGTAGCCGTTTTGTCGAGTTGTTGGACGTGCCATAACGGGCTTTCATCAAGGCGTAATTGTTCCAATTGATGCTGGGCAAAATAACCGATTTTCAAGTCTTGGGCTTCGCGGCGCGTACCGAGTAACGGCTGCATATCCCCCGCTAATACTTTAATTAAACTCGATTTACCTGCACCATTTGGACCCAATAAACCGATCCTATCGCCCGCTGAAATAGTTAACCCCGCTTGTTTGATAACACAGGTTTCGCCATAACCAATATCGACTTTATCCAGCGTTAATAAGGGACTGGGCATTTTTAACGGCGCGGGAAAACTAAAATCAAACGGCGAATCGACATGCGCCATTGCGATCAATTCCATGCGCTCTAACGCTTTAATACGACTTTGTGCTTGCCGTGCTTTAGTGGCTTGGGCTTTGAATCTATCGACAAAACTTTGAATATGAGCAATTTCGCGTTGTTGTTTGGTGAAAGCCGATTGTTGTTGCGCTAGTTTTTCTGCTCTCATGCGTTCAAAAGCGGAATAATTACCCGCATAAATTTCGGCTCTGCCTTGTTCTATATTGACGATGTGGTCGGCAATGGTGTCGAGAAAATCCCTATCATGTGAGATTAACAACAACGTGCCATCATAGCGACACAGCCAATCTTGTAACCAAATTACCGCGTCTAAATCCAAATGGTTAGTTGGTTCGTCCAGCAATAACACGTCAGAACCTGAAAACGAACTCACGGCATTTTGTTCTTGATCGGCAGTAAAGCCTAATCCATTCATTAACCGTGCCGCCCGCGTTTGTGCGGTATAACCGCCGATAATCTCTAACGCGGTGTGCAGTTCAGCTTGCTTTAAACCATCATCTTTTTGTTCTGCAATAACTAATTGCTGTTGCAAGCGTCTTAATTCGGCATCACCATCGACAATGTAATCAATCGCCGCGCGGTCAGTGGCTGGCATTTCCTGAGAAACATGCGCGATTGCCAGATTGGGCGGCATCGTAAACTCGCCTTCATCCAACTGAAGTTCATTTTTAACCAGCGCGAATAAGCTGGATTTACCCGCGCCATTCGCGCCCGTAAAACCGACTTTTTGTCCTTTGTGTATCGTAAAAGAAGAGTTAGCAAACAAAACCCGCGCACCACGGCGCAGGGCGATATTTTTAAAATTTAGCATGGGGTTTTATAAGAGGGGTTCTAGTGGGTAGTGGCAGTTTATGGTGGGCATTGTACGATATAATGACTTAACACACATCGTTCACGCTCTAGCGTGGAATGAGAAATCGCCCCACGGAAACTTATCATCATGCCAAATCAAAAATACACCCTAGGTTTTATCGGTATCGGTTTAATGGGGCAACCCATGACTTTGCGGTTATTAAACGCGGGTTTTACCGTCCATGTCTGGAATCGTAGCCCTGAAAAACTGCACACTGTGGTTGAGCAAGGCGCGATTGCACAAGCGTCTATTGCCAACTTAGTGCGTATCTGTGATGTTATTTTATTATGTCTTGCTGATACGCACGCAGTGGAAACGGTGGTGCGTGAGCAGATTGCAGTACATGGTTCAGCGAATAAATTGGTGATTGATTTATCCAGTATTCACCCCGACATCACACGTCAGTTAGCGGGTTTGCTTTATGAACAACACGGCATGGGCTGGGTGGATGCGCCTGTGTCGGGTGGTGTATCAGGTGCTGAGCAAGGCGCGTTAGCAATTATGGCAGGTGGTAATACTGAACATATTGCCATAGCGCGTGAAGTGTTAGCCCCGTTGTATCAACAACTCACTCATGTCGGTGCGGTCGGTTGTGGGCAGGTAACGAAAATTTGTAATCAAATGATAGTCAGCTGTAATGTGTTGGTAATTGCAGAAATGATGGCTTTAGCCCAACGTGCGGGCGTAAATGCGGAACAAATTCCTGTGGCATTGGCGGGTGGTTTTGCGGATTCTAAACCGTTGCAAATTGTCGCCCCTGAAATGGCAACCGAAACGTTTGAGCCTGTTAAATGGCGCGTTAAAACCTTGTTAAAAGATTTAACGATGGCGGGGGATTTAGCCGCCACACTCGGTGCATCGATTCCAATGTCAGGTTTAGCCGCGCAGTTAATGCAGTTACATGGTAGTCATGGCTATTTGGAACATGATCCCGCTACGCTTATTAAGTTATACACTAAAAAATGAAGCTGAAATTTACCGCTAACTTAAGTCTACTATTTACTGAGCTAGATTTTATCGATCGTTTTAAAGCCGCTAAACAACACGGCTTCAAGGCAGTAGAAATACAATTTCCCTATGAACTCAGTCCTGAAACCTTACAACAAGTATTGCAGGATACGGGTTTAAAGCTGGTATTATTTAATGTCGCCGCCGATGATTTAATGCAGGGCGGTGAAGGCTTGGCGTGTGTGCCTGAAAAATGTGAACAATTTCGCCACGCACTGGCACTAGCGGCAGACTATGCAACGCTGTTAAAACCTGAAGTCATTAATGTGTTGGCAGGGCGGTGTTTCGATAACAGTCGTCTAGCGCAGTATCAACAAACTTTTAAAGATAATCTGTTGCTTGCCGCTGATACTTTCGCGCTACTGGGTATTAAAACCGTTTTTGAGGCGATTAATACGGATGATATGCCTGCGTTTATTATCCACAGCGGTGAACAAATGCTGGCGATACTAGACGAACTACAACATCCCAATTTATTTATGCAGTACGATATTTATCATGCCAGTAAAATGGATGAAAACCCTCAGCAGTTTATCCGCCAACATGCCGATAAAATTGGACATATTCAATTTGCTGATTGCCCAAATCGTGGGCAACCGAGTACGGGGCAGATTGATTTTCAGCGGTTGTTTGATGTGATTGAGCAATCGAGTTATACAGGCTGGCTGGGCGCGGAATATAAACCCACTGGCACAACGGCTGAGAGTTTGAGCTGGTTTCGTTCGATTCAATAACCACTGTCCACGAAAAATACCAAAGGCACGAAAATTCTGCTTGTTCCGAGCAAACGTGCACGAGTGAATTCGCACCTACCTATAACGGTAGTGGGTTAAATCT
>NQJH01000399.1 GCA_002256685.1 Methylococcaceae bacterium NSP1-2
TGGTATAGCGACTATCACTGCGATAATAATCCCCCCCCATTAATAAAGTATGTTTAGCAAAGCCAGTGTTGAATTTTCCTGTCACTTCAACAGAGTTAAAAAAGTTATGAATATAGTCATTACCATCAATATTTTGCGCAAAGAAAGAACGGGTAATATCACCCACTAATGGATCAATCGGTGCCCAGTTACCATCCACATTTTGCCCCGTCATGGTTAATTCATGATTACTAAAATTGAAACGATGGCGCAGTTTCCAATTGTCGTTAAAGGCGTGTTCGGTGTTCAATGACACCATCGTATATTCATCTTCTTGTAGATTCCACGGATCACCTAGATTTAGCTCACGCGGAATGGGGGCAGGACGATCACCCATCAACGGCACTGTACCGTTACCTTTTTGTTTAATATCACTGTATTCGACTTTTAACGTCGAGGTGGTTTTATCGGAGATATTCCAACGTAAACTTGGGGCAACGAATAAGCGTTCATCACCACCAAATTCCTGAAAGGTTCGATTAGTTTGATAGCCCAGATTAAAACGATAGGCAAGGTCTTTATTAGCCGTCAATGGACCGGTCGCATCGACATTGGTACGATAAAAATCGACGCCCGTATAAAATAGACCCCGGCCCTTTTAAGACTTCAACCCGCTCAACATTGGCGAGGTCTTCAGTGTGCGCCCATTGGCTTTGATTTAAAAAACCATCGCGATAAACATTAGAGTTACCAAATCCACGCAGAAAAAAGTTTCCTGTACCACCCGCGCCAGCTACCGCGCCACTGACGTTTCTTAATGCTTGGTCAACAGTAATGACTTGCTGATCTTTTATCACTTGCTTAGGCACAACTTTTACTGACATCGGCGTTTGCATGATGGGCGTATCAGTCTTAGTTGCCGTTACTGCGTCGGGGATGTTGTAAGTGGGATTATCAGGCGCGTTTACATTCTGCTCCGCTTTATCTGAAACCGTCATCTGCGGCAAGGTGGTCGTGCTAGTAGAACTTTTCGGCTTCGTCGCTGTTTGATCCTTCGCACTGGCAGCATTACTCGCTAATACCAATAATATTGCCGCAGTGAGGGCATTGATAGCTGGGTTTTTCATCATGTAGACTCGTTTAAGCTTGGTTTAAGAAATACAACAAAGCAACGACGACTTAGCGGAATAATTCCCTCAGCTAAAATTATCATTTATTACACATTAGCGTTGTTAAAAAACCACAGCGATTAAAATAACCCAGATAATTCGTTAATAACGTGTCATCAACGGTTGGGCATTGCATACCAATAGCAATGAGCAGGTTCCACTTCATCGTGTTCAGTAAATAAAGCCAACAGCGGCGCGAGGGCAAAATTTTCTATGTGTTCCGCATTATTGAGTAGTTTTTTTACCCACTGAGCATGAGTGACGCGCTCAAATTCATAACCCGCTTGATGAAACCAATTTAATACCTCTTGGGTATAAGTGGCATGTGGCGAATTGAGATGAAAAACACCGCCGATAGAGTCCGCTTGTTGTGACAATTTGACGATGGCTTTGGCAATGTAATCAACAGGGGCTAATTCGATGCGCGGGTTGTCCTGCGGCGCGTAGCCTAATTGCAGACAGCCTTTTAATAAGCGACATAAAAAATCATCGTTATTCCACACGCCATTAATACTGTCACCTGCTACCGTTGCAGGTCGATAAATACTGACTTGAAAACCGCGCCGACTGGCAAGCTGCATAATCTGCTCAGCGACCCATTTAGTTTGCGCGTAACCATTGTCTAAATTGTCAGTAAGTTCGGCTTCATCATGTTCAGCAAAACCTAACGCATGAGGGGGCGTGGTTGCACTGAACACCGATAAAGTCGAAACATAATGTATGGCTTTGGCTGTGCGCGTACAGGCAAGCCGTAATACTTCTTGTGACCCTGCGACATTGGCAGGTTTTAGCATTGCATAGGGTTGAATAAAATTCACTAACGCGCCGTTGTGATAAATCACGCTAACACGCTGGGCGATTTCTGTATAACGTGCGGGGGTTAAACCTAATTGAGGTTCTGCTAAATCACCACACACGGCAATAATGCGATTGCAATCCACGCGGTCTACTAATTCAAAACGCTGTAATTGTTGTTGTAAACGCTGCATGGCTTGGGTTTCATTCGCCGCTCTAATCAAGCAATACACCGTCGCCGCGCTGTGTTCGAGTATCTCAACCAACAAAAACGCACCTAAAAATCCAGTCGCACCTGTTAAGAAAATCGCTTCGGCTTGTGCGGCTTCGATTAGTTGGGAGGCAATCGGCAATAGGGCGGCGGGTAATTGCACTTCATTGGCAAGATTAAGTTCGTTTGCCGCGCTTTCATCGACTTCACCCGTAATAATTTTCGCTTGAGCGGCGATGGTTGGACGGTCAAAAAACTGTTTCAGCGTTAATTGGCTACTGGTTAAATTCAGCGCGTTACGCACGGCAAACAGCAATTGTGTTGCCAGTAATGAATGACCGCCTAACGCAAAAAAATCATCATGAATACCGATAGTTTCTAGCTCTAATCGCTCAATCCAAATAGCAGCCAACGTTTTTTCAATCTCAGTGCTTGGTGCGTCGGAGTCCAAAACAAGTTTTGGGCTTCTAAAATCAGCTTGCGGTAAGGCGTTGCGATTAAGTTTACCGTTAGCCGTCAACGGCAATGCGTCCAAAAAGATAAACGCGGTTGGTAGCATATAATCAGGCAATGTGTTTTTGAACTCAATTCTAAAACCACGAATTTTGACTTGATGATCGACACGCCCTAAAAATTCAATACTGCCATCAGGGCGATATTTAGCTAAATCACCCGTTTTGTAAAGCCGTTGACCTGATTCACTAAACGGGTCGGGAATAAATTTTTCTGCGGTTAAATCAGGGCGATTCAAATAACCGCGCACTATGCCCTCCCCGCCGACATAAATTTCCCCTGTGACACCAATCGGCACGGGCGTGTAAGCATTATTTAATAAATAAATTTTAACGCGGCTGATAGGATGACCGATGGAAACGGCTTGTTTTAATTCCTCACGGTTAGTGAGATAGACGCTACTCCAGACGCTGTTTTCAGTCGGGCCGTATTCGTTATATAACGGCACGTTTGGCAATAAGGCGTAATGTTGTTTAACGATGTCAGTCGTGCAAGCTTCGCCTGCAACAATTGCGGTTGTTAAACTTGATAATTGCGTTGCGGCTTGGGTTAATAACAGCGCGTATAACGATGGCAGGGCTAATAAATGCGAGATAGCGTGTTCGGCGATTAATTCACCCAAACATTGCGGGTCTTTGCTTTGCTGGTCATTCGGTAAACATAAATAACCACCCTGTGATAGCGTCCAAAACAAACCTGCCACTGAGCTATCAAAGGCAAACGAAGA
>NQJH01000187.1:0-795 GCA_002256685.1 Methylococcaceae bacterium NSP1-2
AATGGGCGGATGTACAACAAACTGATATTCGTGCGCATATCGCTAGTCGTCATCGACAAGGAATCAGCAGTAAAAGTTTACAGCGTGAATTATCGGCGATTCGGAGTTTTTATCGGTATTTATTAAAAAACCAATTGGTTGAAATTAATCCTGCGCACTACGTCAAAGCCCCCAAACAAGCGCGTAAATTGCCGAAAACTTTGGATGTCGATCAAATCACCGGCTTGTTAGAAGCCGGCACCAGTTCGGATTTAGAAATTCGTGATGTGGCGATGTTTGAATTATTTTATTCATCGGGTTTGCGGCTGAGGGAACTTGCCGCGCTGGATTTGCATGATTTGGATTTAGCCGACCGCTCGCTGACTGTGCGCTCAGGCAAAGGCGGAAAAGCAAGATTATTACCCATTGGTAGCAAAGCCATTACGGCTATTAATGTGTGGTTAGCACAGCGAAAAACCCTCGCTATCGGTGAAACAGCGGTGTTTACTTCTAATCGGGGTACGCGCTTAGGTCAGCGCAGTATTGAATTACGTCTTGAACAGTGGTGCAAGAAAAAAGGCATCGTCGAACACATACACCCGCACATGCTCAGGCATTCTTTCGCCAGTCATTTATTAGAATCCAGCCAAGATTTAAGCGCGGTGCAGGAATTATTAGGGCATAGCAGTTTATCTACCACGCAAATTTATACCCACTTAAATTTTCAACATTTAGCAGACGTGTATGACAAAGCTCATCCACGCGCTAAAAAGCAATCTTAGACTAGGTTGGGGTGAGGTACTCACCCCAACCTAC
>NQJH01000187.1:802-5244 GCA_002256685.1 Methylococcaceae bacterium NSP1-2
AAAAAAATCAACATTGGTTTTAAAATCTTTGAGTTTACCAATCAAGAATTCTGATGCCGCTGTTTCATCCATCGGTTGCAGGATTTTACGCAGTATCCACGTTTTTTGTAGCGTGTCAGGATCAACCAAATATTCTTCACGACGTGTGCCAGAACGGTTGATATTAATTGCGGGATAAATACGTTTTTCAGCGATTTTTCTATCCAAATGCAGCTCCATGTTGCCTGTGCCTTTGAATTCTTCGTAAATCACTTCATCCATACGCGAGCCAGTATCAACCAACGCCGTAGCGATAATGGTTAAACTGCCGCCTTCTTCGATGTTTCTTGCTGCACCAAAAAAGCGTTTGGGTTTTTCCAACGCGTTGGCATCAACACCACCTGTTAGAATTTTGCCAGAAGAGGGAACAACGGTATTGTAAGCTCTGGCTAAACGAGTAATCGAGTCTAATAAAATGACTACGTCATGTTTATGTTCGACTAAACGGCGGGCTTTTTCGATAACCATTTCAGCCACTTGAACGTGGCGTGTTGCTGGTTCATCAAAGGTACTGGAAATGACTTCGCCGCGTACACAGCGTTCCATTTCGGTGACTTCTTCGGGGCGTTCGTCGATGAGTAAGACAATCAGATAACATTCAGGATTTTTATCGGCGATGGCTTGTGCCAAGGCTTGCATAATCATGGTTTTACCGGCTTTTGGCGGTGACACGATTAAACCACGTTGACCTTTACCGATGGGGGCAATTAAATCGATGATACGACCGGTTAAATCTTCGCTAGTGCCGTTGCCTTGTTCGAGGACAAAGCGTTGTTTAGCAAATAGGGGCGTGAGGTTAGAAAAGGTGATTTTGTTTTTGGTATTTTCAGGGGGTTCAAAGTTGATTTGATCGACTTTGAGCATCGCAAAATAACGTTCGTTATCTTTAGGCGGTCTGATTTTGCCGCTGATGGTGTCGCCTGTTTTTAATGAAAAACGTCGAATTTGACTGGGAGAAACATAAATATCGTCTGGGCCTGCTAGATAAGAACACCCCGGCGTTCGCAAAAAACCAAAACCATCTTGTAAAATTTCCAGTACCCCATCACCATAAATATCATCGCCTGCTTTTGCTTGTTTTTTTAATATGGCAAAAATAAGGTCTTGCTTTCGTGATCGGGCAACATTTTCGAGTCCTAAGGATTCGGCTATTTCAATAACTTCACTGATTTGTTTTAGTTTTAATTCGGTAAGATTCATAAAAAAAGAGTGCTCAAAGAAAAGTAGTTACAGTCAGATGCGGTAACGACAGGGATAGAATTTTGAATTCAGGGATGATAAGTTTATCGGACGATAATTGAGTGCGCAGAGTGTGCGCGAGGTAAGTATAACGTAAAATACTTGAGTTCGTCCAACTTTTGTGACGAACCCAAGTAGGAGGGATTATAAATTGCTGTCGATAAACTGGGCTAATTGTCCTTTTGGTAACGCACCCACTTTTGTGGCATCGACTTCACCATTTTTAAAAATCATCAAGGTAGGAATACCGCGCACACCGTAGCGTTGTGGAGTCTTTGGATTGTCATCAATATTGATTTTAACAATCGTCAATTTGCCTTCATAGTCCTTGGCAATTTCATCCAAAATCGGTGCTAGCATTTTGCAAGGTCCACACCATTCAGCCCAATAATCAACTAATACGGGACCTTGTGCATTAAGTACTACTTTTTCAAAATCATCATCGCTTACATGAAGGACTGCATCACTCACTTTATTTCTCCACTGCTAAAAGCTCAAAACTATAGGAGGGATAAGGGGATGAGTCAATCAATTTCAATCATAGCCGTTTTTGCGTTATGCTATAGCTTATGAATACGACCCATTTAACTCAAACACGCTTTAGCAATCTCGAATTGTCTGACATTATCCTGCAAGGCTTAACTGATGCAGGTTTTACTCACTGTACGCCGATACAAGACAGGGCTTTGCCTTTATTGTTGCGTGACAAAGACATTGCAGGGCAGGCGCAAACCGGCACTGGTAAAACCGCGACCTTTTTACTGGCAATGTTTCAGCGGTTAATTAATGATGAAAGCGAAAAGATTAAAAATCCCCGCGCCATTATTCTTGCGCCAACGCGTGAATTAGCGATTCAAATTCACAAAGACGCGCTGTCACTCAGTAAGCATTTAGAACTTAAATTCGCACTGATTTATGGCGGCACTGATTACCAAAAACAATTGGATAAAATAAAATCCAATGTCGATGTCATTATTGGCACACCCGGTCGTATTATTGATTTTTATCGCCAAAATGCCTTCACACTGGATAATATTCAAGTGATGGTCATGGATGAAGCCGACCGTATGTTTGATTTGGGTTTTATTAAAGACATCCGTTTTTTATTGCGTCGTATGCCTGAGGCGGATAAACGCTTAAATATGCTATTTTCGGCGACCTTATCGTATAAAGTCACTGAGTTAGCTTACGAACACATGAACAACCCCGTGTTAATTCGGATTGAAAGCGAAGACGTGACTTCCAAAGCCATCGAACAATACGCGTTTTGCCCATCCAACGAACAGAAAATCCCGCTATTAATCGGCATTTTGAATAACCATCAACCGCAACGCAGTATTATTTTTGTGAATACCAAACGCTGTGCGGAACGCTTGGAAGATTACCTCAATAGCAATGGTTATAAAACCGCCGCGCTCAGTGGTGATGTGCCGCAAGATAAACGCCAACGCTTACTAAGCGATTTTCAGGAAAATAAAATCACCCTGTTGATTGCGACCGATGTCGCCGCCAGAGGCTTACATATTGCCGATGTCTCGCACGTTTTTAATTATGATTTACCGCAAGATGTGGAAGATTATGTGCATAGAATCGGACGCACGGCGCGATTTGGAGCAAGCGGTGTGGCGATTAGCTTTATTTGTGAAGAATACGCCTATTCCATGCCCGATATTGAAAGCTATATCGAACAAAAAATCCCCATTAAACCGATTAGCCAAGAATTGTTAGCGGATATTATCATCCCTGAAAAAAGACCGCCCAAGCCTAAAACCACGCATCCAAGCAAGCGGACTGATGGCAATAAAAGTCGTAAACCTACAAGCCGACCATCAACTCCCGAAAATCCTCAATAGCGGCATAATCACTAATCGTTCTTTTCGCTTGTTGCGTATCGGGTTTACTCACAGCAAGCAAATGACCGATACCGAATTGTTTAGCCGCATTCAATACTGGCAAAGAGTCATCAACCAACAGCGTTGATGATTTAACAAACGTGTGTTGCTGTTCTAATAAAGCCCAAAACTCAGGGTGTTCTTTCGCAAAACCCAAATCATGCGAACTGATAATGTCATCAAAAAACACCTGCAAACAGGTTTTTTCCATCTTTAAATCAAGGCTGTTACGGTGGGCATTGGTCACTAACAACACTTTTTTAGACGTTTGCTGAATTTTGGTTAAAAATTCAGTCACATGCGGCAACACAACAATTAATTCAGAAATTTCCGCTTTTAAACCCGCAATATCGAGCTGCAAAGCCTCGCTCCAATAATCTAAACAATACCATTCCAGCTTACCTTCCATGCTTTTAAAGCGCGGCTGTAATTGTTGTTTCGCCTCTAGCAGCGACAAATTCTGTTGCTCGGCAAACTTAAGCGGCACAAACTCTTTCCAGAAATGATTATCAAAATTCAAATCCAGCAACGTGCCGTCCATATCCAATAAAACGGTATCGATTTTTTTCCAGTCAATCATCGGTAAGTGCGTTATAGTTAGCAAAAATGACTGACTAACATAGCACAATGTTTAAAAAACCGACCATTCTCAACAAGAAAACCATCGCTACCAGCCGATTATTTCGCATTGAGTCGCTGGACATACAATTTAGCAACGGCGTACAACGTAACTATGAACGCCTAGCGCGTGGGCGTTCAAATGGCGCGGTACTCATCGTGCCATTATTGGATGACGAAACCGTGTTATTAATTCGAGAATATTCAGCGGGCGTACACCGTTACGAACTGGGTTTACCCAAAGGTAAAGTGGATGTCGGTGAATCCTTTTTAGAAGCAGCTAATCGAGAATTAAAAGAAGAAGTTGGCTATGGCGCAAGACAGTTACATCATTTAAGCACCTTTTCTCTCGCCCCGTCTTATCTGGAACACACCACCGAAATTATTGTCGCTCAGGATTTATACGCGGAAAAATTATTGGGCGATGAACCCGAAGAACTCGAAGTAATACCGTGGAAATTGAGCGAAATTAACGAGTTGTTAATGACAGGTGAATGCACCGAAGCGCGGTCGATTGCGGCGTTGTTTATGACGGTGGAGTATTTGAAAGCAGGGTAGGTTGGGGTGAGGTACGAACCCCAACATTTACCACTGATTGGCGGTTTTGTTGGGGTTCACAAGTAAAATAGGATCTGCTGACGATAGTAGGTGCAT
>NQJH01000188.1 GCA_002256685.1 Methylococcaceae bacterium NSP1-2
TAGGCATTGAAGAAAACGTCCCTAGCATAGGTTATGTATTTAAAGAAAGCTGGGGCTTAAGCCATAATCCAGCAGTGGCTAGTTTCTTTAAAGCCAGTTCACAAGCGAAGAAATCGATATGCACCGATGATGCCGCGTGGCAAAAAGTCATTCCATTAACCAAAGTGGAAGATGCCGCCACCCAAAAACTATTACGCCAACGGTATTGTGAAGGCGGCGTAGAACAATGGGGCGAAAAAGAACAACAAGCTGCCGCTCGTATTTACACCTTGCTAAAAAATCTAAGCAACAATCAATTAACGGGTAAATCTGAAACCCTACAAGCCGGCACGTTTTGGTCTGGTAAATAAGTTTGTAATATGTAGCCTGCATGGAGCAACGAGGAATGCGGGATAATATACAAAAAATGGCGAACTGCCCTAGATTCCGCTACGCTCCATCTAGGCTACTTGCTACGCTCCATCTAGGTTACTCGCTTAATTCAAACATTAGAGTCTACACGATGCTTAGAAAAATATTTTTAGGACTAATAACCATAACCCTCTGTGTGAATTCTGCATACTGCCTAGAGCGTAGAGAATTCGATAGTCTTGATGCCTTTGTTAAATCGTTTAAGCAAGCTGAAATAGGTCTTCAAGCAGAGGGCGATTTAATGGGTAAAGGCAGAGCAGACTGGGCTGTTCAAATAAAAACTACTGATGAACAGGACTACAAAGAAACCCAGATTTATATTTTGGAAAAATTAGCATCTGGAAAATATGCTGTTGTTGAAAAAACGATACCAAGAGCAGCATTCGGGGGTACTGGAAATTGGTATTTTGAAGGGCTAGAAATTAAGAATAAAAGTCTATTTATTGATTTTAGCTATCAATGGCATCAGTGTAGCGGTCACGCACTAAGTCAATTCAAACTGTACAAAAACGTTTGGCGCATGATTGGGGTGAGATCAGACAACCGTGTGGGGTCAGATGATGGCACGGAGATTTTAGTGTCATCTGATACGAACCTTATAACAGGAGATAAAATAATTAAGAAGTCTGAAAATGACAAGGAACACAGTGAACATTTTAAAATAAAACCAAAAATCGCTTTATTTAAAGATTATTCAGATGCTGGTAGCTTAATCGAAGGTGGATGTTAAGCATCTATCCATTTATGCAAAACCAAGGTTAATAATGCAATTCAACAAATACCTACCCAGCTTATCATTACTAATTTTTTTAGCCATCTGGCAAGGCGTAGCGAGTTATCTTCATAACAATACCTTACCCACGCCGCAAGTGGTCGCGGTAGTCTTCTGGCAAGCGATTGTTTCAGGGCAACTGCCGTTTCATTTGGGTATGACGTTGTTGCGCTTGGTGATTAGTTTTACTATCGCTATGTTATTAGGTTGCGCTATTGGTATTGTGCTGGGGCGCAGTAAACCACTGAATGCGTTTTTTGATAATTGGCTGGTTATTTTTCTCAATGTCCCTGCGTTGGTGACAATTATCCTGTGTTACGTTTGGTTTGGCTTGGTGGAATCTGCCGCGATTCTTGCCGTGGTGATTAATAAATTACCCAATGTGATAGTGACCATTCGAGAAGGCACACGCGCTTTAGATACTGATTTAATGGATATGGCGCGGTGTTATCATTTCAGCAAAACCAAAACATTGCGCCATGTTATTTTGCCGCAATTACAGCCGTTTTTAATGGGCGCGACCCGTTCAGGATTAGCGTTAATTTGGAAAATTATTTTAGTGGTGGAATTGTTAGGGCGTAGTAACGGCATGGGTTATCAACTGCATTTATTTTTTCAGATGTTCGATGTTGCCAGTATTTTGGCTTACACGATTGCCTTTGTGGCGGTGATTCAATTGATAGAGTTATTGATTTTAAAGCCTTTGGATAAAAAAGCCTTACGGTGGCGGCGATGACCGATGTGCAAATTACCATAGCCACTAAAACTTACCCAAACGCGGCACAGCCCACCATTAAAGACTTTCATTTGTCGCTCACCTCCAATGAATTTATTTGTTTGGTGGGTTCTTCGGGTTGTGGCAAAACCACCTTATTAAATTGTCTGGCGGGTTTAGATACGCAGTATGACGGTGAAATTCAAGTAGGTCAGCAACACACCGCGCCTAAAATTGGCTACATTTTTCAAAATCCGCGTTTATTACCGTGGCGCACGGTGCGAGAAAATATTGAGCTGGTATTAGAACCCCATCAATCCCCTGCCCTGATTGATCCGTTGTTGGAAATTATGCAGCTCACTAAATCGCAACACGAATACCCAGAACGCTTGTCCGTGGGTATGAATCGGCGTGTCGCCATTATTCGCGCCTTTGCGGTGAACCCCGATTTATTGCTAATGGATGAGCCGTTTGTGTCGCTAGACCCACCGACTGCCAGAGATGTTCGAGCGTTATTATTGCAACTGTGGCAACAACGTCCGCATACCGTGTTATTTGTGACCCATGATTTGCGTGAAGCCATTGCGCTGGCGGATAGGCTGATTTTTTTAGCCTCAGCTCCAATGAGGGTAATTAGTGATATTGTCGTCCCCATTCCAAGAACCCAACGCCACGATGAAACGGCGATTGAAAGTTTTCGTCAACAGCTTATTAATGACTACCCCGACATAAAACAACTGCTATAACCACAAAAGCAGTTGCGAAATGTGGCAAAATATTCGATACTCAAAATTCATCTTGCTTTAGCGTAGAGACCTTGTAGTGCAATGTTTCTACCACACTACCTGATAGGATAACTCACTATGAAAAAACCAATGATTTTAGGATTAGCTGTTGCCGTGATGGCACTCACTTCATTCACCGCATCGGCAGATAGCCAATATCCCGCCGCCGATTTTGAACCGCATGTTATCTATCTTGATAACAGTGTGGCATCACAAACCCCAGCACCCGCTACCAATGAATTCGATCCCAAATATCCCGCTGCCAATTTCCAACCGACAGTGATTTATTCTGCTGATTCTACGACAGTTGCTAACGCACCTGCTCAGCCCGTCGTTGAAGAATTTGATCCTAAATATCCAGCGGCTAATTTCCAGCCTAAAGTAATTTATCCTTAATTTCTCACTGTAGTGGGCAACCATAACGGTTGCCCATTCGCTACTAAGAACACTTACTGTCACCGCAGTTAAGGCAAGTCATACAGCCGTCCATCAAAACCAGTGCTTTGGTTTGGCATTTGCTACATAACAACGCTTTAGCAGGAAAACTGCCCTCTTCATCCAAGGTTGAGGTATCGCTGTGTAAAGCATCAAACTCTTTACGTTTAGCCGCTAAGAATTTTTTTTGGTGTTCATCCATTTCTGGCGATTTAATTATGCCAATTACCTTAAAGTGGGCTTCAATGGCATAACCGATTTCAGCCACTAAAGACGGCATGAACACGCCACCTTTTTTAAAATAGCCGCCTTGCGGATCAAATACGGCCTTCAATTCTTCCACTAAAAAGCAAGCATCCCCGCCTTTACGAAATACCGCCGAAATAACGCGCGTCAATGCTAACACCCATTGAAAATGTTCCATATTTTTGGAATTAATAAACACCTCATAAGGATGGCGTTCTTCATATTCCGTCCCCATGTTCAGAATCATGTCGTTAATAGTGATATAAAGCGCGTGTTCTGATTGCGGGGTTTTAATTTTATAAGTAGAACCCATCAAAATTTCAGGACGCTCTAAGTTTTCGTGCATACTTTCCATATCGACTTTTGATTCCTCAACATGGGTGATTTCTGGCGGAATGTCATTGCCAATCACTTTGTAGGAGACGATTTTTTTTGCTATTTTGTATACCATGTTTTGTGCCTGATGGTGTTTTATAATATAAAGGCGTTTTAAATCAAAGCCTTATAAGTTTTTATGTGAATATATCTGTTAATTATTGTTTAATAACAATCAATAACTTAGCAACAGGTTCGATTATAACCCATTGATTGTTATATTGTTAATTTTTGCGTATTGATTATTTATAATTGTAGCGACGTTACACGGCAACGTCTTTGATTTGTATTTACGCCCGACCTTTAAATTTGCATAAAACTGTCAGCGCGTACAAAGGGGGTTAAATGGATTTTGGAATCTCACGTTCCTGCATAATGGCGAAATTTAGTCATAGCATCGTAGGTTGGAGCGAGGAACCAACCCCAAACTTTACCGTGTTAATTTTTATCAGCATATATCTTATCAACCAACTTTTTAAACCAAAGTGGGCGAAAAATTACGATAAATAATCCTAGAGTGCTGGTAATTGGCAACATAGGAATAACGCTAAGAGACATCAAGACCAGAAGAACTATTGCACATTTTATTCTGGCAAAAATAGAAACTGTTTTCATATTTTCCTTCAATGAGTAGATGAAAAGTGCTACCAACTCGCCCAACTCGCAACTCGAACTCGTTCCCACGCGCTGCGTGGG
>NQJH01000400.1 GCA_002256685.1 Methylococcaceae bacterium NSP1-2
CGCGAAACGTTCCGACGACAGACGATGCACCAATTCGTCGATGCTGGAATTGCCCTCTATAATCCAGACAAGCCTGATCGCCCAGTAAACAGCCCAAAAGCTGTTTATCAAGTCGCCCCCACTGTACTGATACTGTTGCGTAGTTTTAGCACTCCAGAATGGCACGATAATTTAATGACTTACTTGTCTCTAAGTCAGACGCTAGCAGCAAAATATGCGATGGAGCGGGAGCAAAATCGTATTCCCGTACAGATTGCACGCGGCAAGGAAATAACGCTCAGTCCCGGTGAGCATAGCGAACTAATCCGTGCTATTTTAGAAGATTTTGCTCCCCGCTTTGCGCCTAATAGCGTGCTGGTTTATGTTGGTGACACTGGCGACAAGTGGGGTTACTTCGACGCAGTATTATTGAGAAAGCTGGGTGTTGACCTAGATTCACACGGCAAGATGCCTGATGTGGTTCTCCACTTTGTCGAAAGAAATTGGCTGTTGCTAGTGGAGTCCGTCACCAGTCATGGACCAGTCGATGGCAAGCGTCATGCTGAATTGACCAAACTGTTTTCTGGATCAACGGCAGGGCTTGTCTATGTGACTGCTTTTCCCAGTCGAGCAATCATGGGTCGTTATCTTAGCGAAATCGCATGGGAAACTGAAGTGTGGGTGGCAGATGCACCGTCGCACCTTATTCATTTCAATGGTGTTCGTTTTCTTGGTCCGTACAATACGCCTTAACAAATTACTTCATTCTGACTTATATTCGCGCTTGATAATAACTTAACTTTTCCTTCGCACCCAACACTTTGAGCATTAAAACCCTATGGAACTATTAAACCTAACCAAACAAGCTATCCTCGCTCCTGCGGGTTTGCAAGAACATCACATTGAAAAAATCTTTAATCAACTGCTTAGCTCGCCTGTTGATATAGCGGATATTTATTTTCAATCCAGTCATTCTGAATCGTGGGTGCTGGAAAGCGGTATTATTAAAGAAGGCAGCCATAGTATTGAACAAGGCGCGGGTGTCCGTGTCGTATCGGGTGAAAAGACAGGCTTTGCTTATAGTGACCGTCTGGAATTGCCTGTGTTGCTGGAAGCGGCTAACAATGTGAAAGCAATTGTGAGACAGGGGCAAAATGCGCAAGTCAATTTGATGAGCAAAAACGCCACACCGCTGGCTCATTATTACGCGCCGCTGAATCCATTAAAATCCTTAAGCGATGACCAAAAAATCGCGTTATTGAAAAAAGTCGATAGCGAAACGCGCCAGATTGATAGCCGCATTGAAGAAGTGATTGTCAGTCTTAGCGGTGTTTATGAACACGTTTTGATTGCTAATCAAGACGGTTCATTGGCTGCCGATGTGCGCCCGTTGGTACGCATGAATGTCAGTGTTATTGTGGTTGATAATGGTAAACGTGAACAAGGCAGTATGGGCGGCGGTGGACGTTGTGATTATTCGTGTTTTATCGATGAAGACACGGCACTGGGTTATGGACGTGAAGCAGTCAGAATCGCATTAGTTAATTTAGACGCAGGTGAAGCTCCAGCGGGTAATATGCCGGTGGTCTTAGGCTCTGGTTGGCGGACACGGTTTAGAAGGTGATTTTAATCGCAAAGGTACATCGGCATTTAGTGGTCGAGTGGGTGAGCGGGTTGCGTCTGATTTATGTACCGTTGTTGATGATGGCACGTTAGCAGGACGGCGCGGCTCGTTAAGCATCGATGATGAAGGCACGCCCACCGAAAGCACGGTATTAATTGAAAACGGTATCCTGAAAGGTTATATGCAGGACAAGCTCAATGCGCGGTTAATGGGTGTTAAGCTGACAGGTAATGGACGACGCGAATCTTACGCGCATTTACCGATGCCGCGTATGACCAATACTTATATGTTGGCAGGTCAAAGTGACCCCGAAGAAATTATTCGTTCGGTGAAAAAAGGGCTGTATGCGCGGAATTTTTCAGGCGGACAAGTCGATATAACCTCAGGCAAGTTTGTGTTTTCTGCCAGTGAAGCCTATTTGATTGAAGATGGCGTTATTACCAGAGCGGTAAAAGGCGCGACGTTAATTGGTAATGGTCCTGAGGTATTAACTAA